>NZ_JCALDG010000119.1:0-562 GCF_059812735.1 Mycobacterium sp. NGS40 | reverse complement strand
ACCGATAACCGTGAGAAACCTGTTTTCGTACCAGGTCCGGCCCTTGGCCTTCTCGCCGAAACGCCGCGATAGGTACCCGGCCAGTAGAGGGATGCCAAGAAATATCAGTACCGACTTGGCGATCTGCCAGGGGGAGGTACTGATTGTGGTCTGCGGTAAGCCGAGCCAGCCCGGCAGGACTGACAGATAGAACCAGCCCAGGACTGCAAACATCACCACCTGGAAAATCGAGTTCAATGCAACCAGGACCGCTGCGGCCTCGCGGTCTCCACAGGCGAGGTCGTTCCAGATGATCACCATCGCAATGCATCTCGCTAAGCCGACGATGATCAATCCGGTGCGGTATTCGGGCAGATCGGGTAGCAGAAGCCACGCCAAGGCGAACATCACGGCGGGCCCGAGTATCCAGTTCAAAATCAGGGAGCTGAGCAGTAACCGTCGGTCGCCTGTTACCGAGTCCAGCTTGTCGTAGCGGACTTTGGCCAATACCGGATACATCATTATCAACAGGCCAAGCGCGATGGGCAGCGAGATGCCGTCGACCTGGACGCGCTCAAGAGCG
>NZ_JCALDG010000118.1:0-568 GCF_059812735.1 Mycobacterium sp. NGS40 | reverse complement strand
GGGAAGTCGGCGCTGGTCAACGCGAATCCCTCGCCACGTAGGTCTGGCCTGTGACACAAACGCCGGGGCGGCCACGAAGATCACGTCGCTTCCCCCGGCGGCCTTGGCTGACGTCACTAATCGCGCGAACGCACGCGCAGGCACGAAACCGATATTCTATAAACCCCGCAGGCTAGACTAGGCGTCAGTGGTCTCATTGGTAGCCGACCTACTGGTCACCGCAGCGGCAACGCCGAGAGCGACCCGTCGACGAAAATGCTGGGAGGCCAGTTGGAAACCACACACGGATATGTTGCGCACAAGGACGGCTACGCCAAACGGCTGCGCCGAATCGAAGGCCAGGTCCGTGGCATCGCGAAGATGATCGACGACGACAAGTACTGCATCGACATCCTCACCCAGATCAGCGCAGCCAGCAGCGCTCTGCGAGCCGTGGCTCTAAACTTGCTCGACGATCACCTGGATAATTGCATAAGTCAAGCGATTACCCACGGAGGCGACGAAGTCGAAGTGAAGCTGGCCGAGGCCTCTGCCGCCATTGCCCGGCTGGTTCGCTCCTAATTGATGG
>NZ_JCALDG010000117.1:0-593 GCF_059812735.1 Mycobacterium sp. NGS40 | reverse complement strand
TCACATGGCTAACCTCACCCGACGGGCGGCACTCGCTGCACTCGGCGCCAGCGCGGTGGCGGGTATCGGGTACGCGCTTCGCGGAGTCCTCGGTTCGCCCGTCCTGCGCGTTCGCCTAACCGACGGCGGCATGATGGGTGCCAGTCCGGCCGACATGAGCCTCTACATGGACATGTTCAACCGACACACCGAGATCACCCGCACGGTCGAGGAGATTCCCGGCGGCGTACGCACCAGCACCCAATCAAACGCCGCCGAGCTCACCGCCAAACTGCACGCACACGTATCGAGCATGTACTCCCACCTCAACCAGGGCTCCGAAGTCATGTGCATGAGCCAAAGCCTGCCAACACTATTCCGCAACGCCGGCAACTACCGCCGCCAGCTGACGCTGACGCCTACCGGCGTCGTCGCCGAGGAAACCTCCGACGATCCCATCCTCACCGACGCAATCCGCGCCCACGCTCGTGAAGTCACCGGCTTCGTACGCGACGGAATGCCCCCGATGATGCAAGGCATGATGGGCGGAATGATGGGACCTGGCGACATGATGGGCCCCCGCGGCCGACCATAATCGCCGGCAACGCTGCAGA
>NZ_JCALDG010000116.1:0-603 GCF_059812735.1 Mycobacterium sp. NGS40 | reverse complement strand
CGTTCAGACGTCTAGGAAGCGAACGTCCTTGGCGTTACGGGTGATAAAGCTGCGACGCGCATCGACGTCCTCGCCCATCAGGATGGAGAACAGCTCGTCGGCCGCAGCGGCGTCATCGAGGGTGATCTGGCGCAGCACCCGCACGGTCGGATCCATCGTGGTTTCCCACAACTCCTTGGCGTCCATCTCGCCCAGACCCTTATAGCGCTGGATGCCGTCGTCCTTGTTGATCTTCTTGCCGGCCTTCTGCCCGGCCTCGAGCAGGCCGTCGCGCTCACGGTCGGAGTAAGCGAACTCCGGCTCGCTGCGCTGCCACTTCAGCTTGTACAACGGCGGCTGCGCCAAGAACACATGCCCGTGCTCGATCAGCGGCCGCATGAACCGAAACAGCAAGGTGAGCAACAGTGTGGAAATGTGTTGTCCGTCAACATCGGCATCGGCCATCAGCACGATCTTGTGGTAGCGCAGTTTGGTGATGTCGAACTCGTCGTGGATGCCGGTGCCCAACGCGGTGATGATCGCCTGGACTTCGGTGTTCTTCAACACCCGGTCGATGCGCGCCTTTTCGACGTTGATGATCTTGCCGCGCAACGGCAGGATCGC
>NZ_JCALDG010000115.1:0-620 GCF_059812735.1 Mycobacterium sp. NGS40 | reverse complement strand
CCGCTCCCCCGCCGAGGCTGCCGCGGCTCGGGCCATGGTGGCGACCGGCAATCATAGGCGGCTCTGTTCGAAGCCGACGCGCTCGCGCAGAGCTGATGAAGTGGGCGGAGTAAGCAACGTGCTCAGGCATATCGAGCAAGTTATCGGCCAGAATTGGAGCGTTGCAATTCAATGTCTGGGTGAAACAGACACCTGCACAGGGTATGTCGCGGCGCCAGACCGGGTGCTGTGACCACCTGGCTGCGCCGCCTGATAGCCGGTGCTGGCGTCGCCGCCGCGCTGGCGGTGGCCGGCGTAGGCGCGGGCGTTGCGTGGGCGCACCCAACTTTGGTGTCGGCTGACCCGGCAAGCCAATCCACTGTGAGTGTCTCGCCCGCGTCGATCACCTTATTTTTCAACGAGGCCGTGACTTGCGCGCCCGACGCGATCACCCTGCTCGACGGCTCGGGACGGCAGGTGCCGGTAGGAGCGGCGCGCAGCGAGCGCGACGGTACTGCAATGACGACAAAGCCCCAGCGTCCTCTTGTGCCGGGCGTCTATACCGTGCGGTGGCGAGTGACCGGCAGCGACGGAGATGAGACCGAAGAGGAATTCAGTTTCGCGGTCGGAGTCACCGGGAC
>NZ_JCALDG010000114.1:0-644 GCF_059812735.1 Mycobacterium sp. NGS40 | reverse complement strand
GCGGGGTCGCGAAGGTCGGTCTTGCCCATCTCGATGAAACGTCCGCCGCCGACCAGCAACCGCAGCGAGGCATCGAGAAACTCCCCGGCCAGCGAGTTGAGCACCACATCCACCCCGGCCCCGCCGGTGGTCGCCAGGAACTTCTCCTCGAAATCCAGAGTCCGGGTATCGCCGATGTGGTCGTCGTCAAAGCCCATCGCCCGCAACGTGTCCCACTTGCCACGGCTGGCGGTAGCGAACACCTCCGCACCCCAATGCCGGGCCAGCTGCACCGCCGCCATCCCCACCCCACCGGTCGCGGCGTGCACCAACACCCGCTCGCCGGCCCTCAAACCGGCCAACCCCGACAACCCATACAACGCGGTCAAAAACACCACCGGCACGCTCGCGGCCTGCGGCAGCGACCAGCCCGCCGGCACCACCGTCACCAACCGCGCATCCACAATCGCTTCGGATCCGACCACCCCCAGCAAGCCCAGCACCGCATCGCCCACGGACAACCCCTGGACCCCGGGGCCGACCTCGACGATCACGCCGGCGCCCTCGGCGCCGAGCTCGCCACCCCCGGGATACATCCCCAACGCCACCAACACATCCCGGAAGTTCACCCCGACCGCGGCCACCGCCACCCGCACCTGCCCGGC
>NZ_JCALDG010000113.1:0-661 GCF_059812735.1 Mycobacterium sp. NGS40 | reverse complement strand
CCGCCACGACGGCCTCGACCGGCATTCCGGACGCATAGTTCGCACTGACCACCGCGCCCAAATCGGCGCCATCAACATAGTCCATGGTGATCCACAACTGGCCGTCAAACTCACCGCGGTCATGCACCCCCACGATGTGGGGATGCCACAATCCCGAAGCCAACTCGGCCTCCCGGTTAAAACGCTGTTGGAAATCGGGGTCGGCCGAGTACTCAGTGTGCAACACCTTGAGCGCCTCCAGCCGCGGGAAACGGGGGTGGCGGGCCAAGTACACCTCGCCCATCCCTCCGCTACCCAGCAACCGCACCAGCGTGTAGCCGGCGAACTGTGCACCCTCACTCAGCGGCATCGATACCCCGATACGTCTCCCAGCCCTCGCGGGGCTGATCAAGGCAAGACGTGACACCAACCTCCTGAATTACGTTGTCGCCCAGCAGATTTGGCTGCGCATCGTCGACAGAATGCGCCACGCTCACCGTCCCTTCCCAGACAGACAGGCCTTGGCGATCTGTGGCAAATCTCTTCACACTCACTGGTGGTCTCTCCTCCATGGCGTTAGGTGCCTGACCGTTCGACGTGGCGGCGCCGCCGCCCACCACGCGGATTACGGGCAGCCGTCCAGCGCTTGTGGAAAGCCCGCACGGATGCCCTTGTGTAGAGG
>NZ_JCALDG010000112.1:0-661 GCF_059812735.1 Mycobacterium sp. NGS40 | reverse complement strand
CGCCAACACGGTCCGAATGATCCCGCGCGGGATCTCGGGTCACTGGACGTGTCGCCGTCACTGCCGACCGGGCAACCGCGGCCGGTGCCCCCCGGCGCTGACCACCAGGTTGTGTCGGGTTCGCCTGCGTTTCGGTGGCCGCCGGTTCCCACGGCACGCACGAGCCGCAAACGGCTACTCATCGCAGTGATGAGCGCCGGCGCAATGCTGGTAGCGGTGGCAGTCGTTTTGGTCCTCACTGTGGCCGACCGGCACGACGGGCAGGCCGCCCGGTCAGCCGGCGATGCGGTCAGAAACTACCTGGAAGCACTCGCCCGTGGCGACGCCGAGACGGCCCTGTCCTATGGCACGGAGCAGCCCGCCATCACAGAATTCCTGAACAGCGACACCCTCAAAAAGCAAGTCGCGCAATGGCCAATCCACAATATTCGGATCCTGCACGACAACTCGACGGCACCCAACGCGGCATTGAGCATGGCTCATGTGCATGTGGTCGTCACCTTCGGTGATCAAACCTCAGATGCAACTTTGGATTTGAGAACGGACCACAACCGCTGGAAGCTGGCTTCGGCGGCGTTCAAGTTCACACCGGGCCTGGGTGCTTCGGTAGGCAACGTCGCCGCGAAAACACTCACGCTATTTGGCAAGCCCATTAGCGCGT
>NZ_JCALDG010000111.1:0-661 GCF_059812735.1 Mycobacterium sp. NGS40 | reverse complement strand
TGCCAACACGGTCCGAATGATCCCGCGCGGGATCTCGGGTCACTGGATGTGTCGCCGTCACTGCCGACGGGGCAACCGCGGCCGGTGCCCCCCGGCGCTGACCACCAGGTTGTGTCGGGTTCGCCTGCGTTTTGGTGGCCGCGGGTTCCCACGGCACGCACGAGCCGCAAACGGCTACTCATCGCAGTGATGAGCGCCGGCGCAATGCTGGTAGCGGTGGCAGTCGTGTTGGTCCTCACTGTGGCCGACCGGCGCGACGGGCAGGCCGCCCGGTCAGCCGGCGATGCGGTCAGAAGCTACCTGGAAGCACTCGCCCGTGGTGACGCCGAGACGGCCCTGTCCTATGGCACGGAACAGCCTGCCATCACGGAATTTCTGAACAGCGACACCCTCAAAAAGCAAGTCGCGCAATGGCCAATCCGCAATATTCGGATCGTGCACGACAACTCGACGGCACCCAACGCGGCATTGAGCATGGCTCATGTGCATGTGGTCGTCGCCTTCGGTGATCAAACCTCAGACGCAACTTTGGATTTGAGGACGGACCACAACCGTTGGAAGCTGGCTTCGGCGGCGTTCAAGTTCACACCGGGCCTGGGTGCTTCGGTAGGCAACGTCGCCGCGAAAACACTCACGCTATTTGGCAAGCCCATTAGCGCGG
>NZ_JCALDG010000110.1:0-682 GCF_059812735.1 Mycobacterium sp. NGS40 | reverse complement strand
GAGTAGGCCAGCCGGGAGTGGTCATCAACGGCGTGGTGCAAGAACGTGTATCCCATGCCGCAGCGGTTGCGCCGGCCGGCTTGGCGACCCAGCTTGCGATGGCCGCCCCCGTCGGGGATGCGGCCCAGTTTCTTGACGTCGACATGGACCAAGTCGCCGGGAGCCGGGTGCTCATAGCGGCGGGGTTTGGGCCGGCGTACCGGTAACCCGGTGTTTTGGTCCAGGTGCCGCAGCAATGGCATCCGGTAGCGGCGCAGCACCGCCTCAACGGTCGAGCGTGGCAGGTGCAGGTAAGCGGCGATGCGATGTGGGCCCCAGCGCCGGGTGAAGCGCAGGTTGACGATGCGCCGCTCACGTCGTTTCGGCAACCGCAACGGACTGCGATGCGGCCGGCTGGGCCGGTCTACCATCGCTGCTTCGCCACCGTCGCGATAACGGTCGGCCCATTTCTTGGCTGTGGCCACCGAACATTGGAACCGCTCAGCCGCGCGCCGCAAACTCCAGCCCTGATCAACAACCGCCTGCGCAAGCCGCAACCGCCCACGAGGAGTCAACGAAGCATTAGCGTGGACCATGAGGACCTCTCGGTAATCGGATGTGCGTGTTTGGTAACCACACCGATACCGGAGGTCCTCACCTACTTCCGCTCACCACGCCGTTCACAACCTGTCTGGGAGTTACA
>NZ_JCALDG010000011.1:0-227317 GCF_059812735.1 Mycobacterium sp. NGS40 | reverse complement strand
CAGTCGCTGTAAAAAAATCTTTC
Organism: Mycobacterium sp. NGS40; assembly: GCF_059812735.1. Classification (NCBI taxonomy): domain Bacteria; kingdom Bacillati; phylum Actinomycetota; class Actinomycetes; order Mycobacteriales; family Mycobacteriaceae; genus Mycobacterium; species Mycobacterium sp. NGS40. The sequence goes on along the minus strand of NZ_JCALDG010000011.1, from coordinate 227,294 downwards.
TGACCACCGCGGCGGTCTCGGGTACCCCCCCACCCTAAGAAAATCGGGTCATCGTGCCAGGTCAGGCCAGTCGAAGTAGGTGAGCTCGCCGAGCTCGGAGTCGACGGCAAGGTTGAGGTTGTCGGCGTTTCCGGTCAGTGCCGGGCGTTGGTCGTCGCGGCTACCGTCACCGCGGCGCTCGTTGCAGGTGGCATGCAACAGTCGGTCGGCGTGGGTATTGCCGATTCCGTAGACCGAGCGGCTGCGACTGTGGTCGGCGTGTAGCGGTCGGCCGTCCCAGTTGCGTCTGGGGTCGCGGTACATGGACCTTGCACACCACCAGCATGGTTTGCCGTCGATATGGCGCTGAAGCAGCCGTGAGCGGTGCAGCTGGTGATCGTGGCCGAGGCCGCGTGCGGTGCTGCTGGGCCGCGGTGCGCGGCGGGAACTGTTGGGCATCAGAACATCTCCTCGGGCAGCCGACGTGTCGCCGGTCGGCTGGGATTGCTCGATAGCGGTGGCGACAGTGACAGCGCGCACCCGTTGGCGTGGTCGGCTGGATCGGATGACGTTGTGTTGCAGGTGCATCGGGCGAGCTCGCGGGGAAACTCGGTGGCCTGCTTGTGCAGGTACTCGCGCCACTGCTTGTCGCGTTCGGTGCTCATCGGCAGACGTGGCCGCCCCAGACGGTCTCGCCGGGTGCGGGGATGGGCGCGGCAAACGGTATGACGTAGGGGTTGTCGCCGGCGGGCAGTGGCTCGTATTCGTCGTCGAGTAGGCCGTGAGGGCCGCCGTGCCGGTACCAGTCGGGGCGTTGTTCCCAGTCGTCGAGGGTGTAGGTGGGGTAGCCGACGATTGCTCTGATGTCGAGTGCTGTGCTGAGTCGGTCGGCGAGGTGTCGAGCGTGGTCGTGGCCAATGAGTTCGTCACTGACGTAGAGACATTCGATTCGTGCTGTGGTGGCCCGCATTTCCGGTGTGATGCATTTGAGGTCGGACCAGGCCACGGCGCGTTTGATCCAGCGCACGCGGGTGAGGTGGACGCGCGCCAGGACGGGGACGAGGGGTGCGGTGCGCGTGTAGGAGTGCCAGAAGCTGGTGGTGCCGGTCGCGATGTTGGCGGTGATGACGTGCAGCCGGTAGAGGGCGTCGATGACGTTCTCGACGGCGTAGAGGCCGCAGGAACAGTCACGCTCCGGCGGGTGGTGGTCGGGCCGAAAGATGCACTGCGCCTGGATCGTTTGGCTGGTGACCGGTTGTGTGCCGACGCAGCCCGGCGCGCCGCCGTCGGGCGGGTGAAGTGCTGGCGGGTCATCACCGATGTTGACGTGCCAGATGCGCCAGCCGGTGGCGGCCTCGACGAGTTCGTCGGTCTCGGAGTCGGTGGTCACGGTGACCGGCCGCTCAGTGACAGACGGCCGGCCACCGTGGTCGCGCTCAACGACCATGCCAGTAACCGCGAGCGGCGACGATCAGTAAAACCAGGCCGGCTGGTCGGCGCCGGCATCGACGGGCTCGAGCGAGTGCCCGATCTCGGTCATGGGGACCGCAGTCTCGTTAGGCACCGACGCGAGTACCTCGAGCATCTTCTCGTCGTGTGTGCACAACGTCACCCAGTGCCCTTTACGCGGCGCAGTGATCTTGCCCTTGGAGACTGCGTCATCGACGGCGGCCTCGATCTTCTGCTGCACCGCAGCGGCTTTGAGTGTGCGTGCCTCCTGCGCGTCGTTACGCAACGCGGTCAACGTCGCGGTGTCGACGACCTCGAGATCGTGCAGCTTTGCAGCGGCTGCGACCTGAGACGGCGGTGCGTCGGCCATCAGTGGGGCGCCTCGCAGCGCGTCCTTGAGGGTGTCGAGGACGAGGTCGGTGTCGCTGGTGTCCTCTGGTAGGCCGAGGCGGTCCAACAGCACCGCGGCTTCGGCATCGTCAAACTCGAGTGTGAGTGCCATCGTGTCGTCTCCTTGACGGAATCTAGGCGGTGAGGCCGGTGATCTTCTTGGCCGCGTAGGGGCGGTCGACGGCGAACGCGGGCACCGCGTACGCCTGCACCCACGTCGAGCGAGTTTTGCGCTCGTCGATGACGTCGACCGTGAGCGGGGCCTCGAATCCGACAGTGCCCACCATGCCTCCCTGGCACACATAGGCGGTGCCGGCCGGGATACGCGGATTGGAGAACATCTTGAGGCCAACCGATTCCAGCATGGCGCCGAGTTTCTCGGCGTACGCCTCGCGCAGCGCCCGCGCCTGGCTCGGATGCAGGAGCAGCGTGTCGTGCACAACACCCAGCTCCTCGAGATCGGCGAGCTCCTGGGCCTGGGCGAAATGACTTGTCGGCCGATCGGGTCCCGGCGTCAGGTTGGCGTCCGGGCCCACGAAAGTCAGCTCGTCCCATGGGTTCGACGCAGCGACGGTGGCAATTTCGGCAGCCTCGAGCGCGGCGACGGCGCGGGTATCCAGCTTGCGCGCGATGGTGTTCGCCAATTGCGTTGTCTGCTGGTCGATGTAAGAGATGTCATTGCGGGTGCGCCGCTCATCTTCGACCTGGAACTTCCCGCCCCAATCCTCGACGACGGCGAGTTTTGGCTCGGGCTCGACGCCCTCGACGACGCGGTATTCGGCACCGGGTGTGCGCTTCTCGACGTCGCTGGTGAAAAAGTCGGTCGCCGCGATCACGGAATACAGTAGGCCGCCGCCCTGAACCTGGGCGCCGAAGGGTCGGAACACACGCGGTAAGAGGATTTGGGAATCCGCCAGGTGCGCAATCTGATCGCGAATCCTGCTGGGCTCTTTGAGGGCGGCATCGACGGTAAGGCGTCGGCCGCTGAGCTCGGGAATCAACGGGTTGGGCATCGGTCAAGTCCTCTCAGTAGAGCGAGATTTCGGCATCGGTGGCGTCGGCAGCGCCGGTGACCGCGTAGCCCACCGCGATGCCGGCAGCCTTGGTCGCTGCGGTGCCATTGGCGCCGACCTGGACTTCGGCGTTGGCCGCAATGGCGCCGCTTGCCTGGACCTTGACGACGCGGCTATTGCCCCGCACCACCCGGACGAGCCCACCGACAGCAGCGTCGTTCCCCGCGACGCCGCACGGGCGTACACCCGCGGCGGCCGGCGCGACCGCGATGTTCCCGCCGCCAGTGCGGTTACCGGACACGGCGAGGAATCGTCGAGCCGTCACAGCTGCGGTCGCTTCGGCGGTGATATCGGCGCCGGGGTCATACACCGACACCTGGGGAATCGTTGTCGACATTCGTCAGACTCCAATCGTTCTGTTGGTGCGCAGCCGGCGGGCGGCGGCTACTTGCACGGCACGCCGACGGCGAGCCTCGAGATCGGGATGAAACGCACTGGCCGCCACGGTGACTCGCCTACCCGGCGCGGCCGCGGCAACGTCGACGTTGTACAGCTCGCCGAGCTGCTTGAGGGTATGAACGGCCGGTGCGCGTTCACCGAGCAGAGCGCACGCCGTCACGATGAACCGCCACGTGCGGCCGGTGCCGTCGCTGTAGTCGAAAACACCCTCGATGCTGCGGTCCCGGTAGGCGTGCAAAAGCATCTTCGCCAGGCCGGCAGGAACATTCACGAAGTCGGCGAGCAGCGTGTCGCCGACGAGTCGAACATTGCCGAGATGACCGAGCGCAGGTCCGCCGTCGAACCGAGGGTCATCGTGGCCGATCTTCAACGGGGCTGGTCGCAGGACCCCGGCGCGGGCGAATTCGACCGCGGACTCAAGGTCCTCGTGGGTGACCGTGAACTTGCCGTTGGCGCCGTCCCAGGTACCGACCTTGAGAATCTCAATGTCGCGCAATGTCCGTACGTCAGCCACGTCGGCTCCCGTCAGCCGGCCCGACGGGCGGCCTGGCGTTCGGCGCGCTCGACGACCGCTCGCGCGGGAAGCAGCCAGCGGTTGCCAGAACGCTGCGCCGGAAGCCGCCCGCGACGCACAAGGTCGCGAACATTCGCGGCGCTGCACTCGAGGAGCCGGGCGGCTTCGTCGGTGTCGACGAGGTCATAAGCCGCATGGTCACTCACACCAGACTCGGAATGCACGCCACGCAAGCGATTTCGGCTGCTTTCTTGCGTAGGCGTCAGCGCTACGCAAGATTTCTTGAGCCGGCGGGCGAAGTCGACGAGCTTCGGTGACGGCTGCATAGCGCGGCAGACGTGGTCAAGGAATTCGGCCAGATACGCTGCGTCGTCGACAGTGAGATACACGCCGTGCTGAGCCGCGATCACGGCGCACCGTCCGCGCCATCACCGAGGAGCCGCTGCAGGCCGGCGTCGAACTCGGTGGGGTCCAGTTCGTCGGCGATGACAGGGTTGAGCCGCTCTGCACCAACCTGGGACAGCAAGCGGCCCATGTAATCACGCATCGCGACGACGACCGGCTCAAGGTCGAGCAGATCAGTTTTCTCGACGACCAGGTGCAGACTGCGAGTGAGCATTTCAGTCACGCAGGCGGGCCTACCTTGGGCGGCCAGCCGACGAACCGCCTCGTCGACGAGCTCGCGGTCACCGGTGATCTGCGCAACGACATACATCGCCGCGCAGTAGTCCCGGCGCGCCTCCGCGAGCCGGTTATCGGTCTGGTCGGTCATCGTGTGGTCCTTCCCTGGGCATGGCTGCGGATTGCTTCGACGGCGTCGACAAGGCGATCAGCGAGACCGAGGGCCTCGTCAGGGTCGGCGGTGAAGATGAGCGGCCCGATGGTGACCGCGACACGCGGCGGATCGTGATGGCACGCCTTTACCGACGCTTGCCAGCCGCTCGCACCGTTGAACCTCACCGCGGCCCCTTGGTCGCGTCGTCGAGGGCTTCACCTATGCGCCGCATTGCGTCGAAGATGGCGAGGTCTTTGTCCTCGAACGATTCCGCTTCGGCGAGCGCAAGCCCTTCGGCGAGCATGGCGACGACCTCGCGTAGATCGGCAACGTCGAGCTCATCGAGCATGGCCGCGGTCGCACTGAGGTCCTCGGTGTGAGCTGCCAGCAGTAGGCGGCCTACGGCGGCGTCGAGATTCAACTCTGCGCGGTTACTCATCGGCGCTCCTCGGGTTCGTCGAGTTCGTGTAGGGGTTCGCTGAATGCCCTTGTTGGTGCGACGGTGTCGTCGATTGGCGGCGGGCCCGGTGCGCAGCGGCGCACGCACGGGATGCGTCGGACGCGGCGCGCGCCGATGTCGTCGGTGCGGATGCAGTACTCGCCCGGCGCGGCATGGCATGTCGGGCATCGACGGTCGATCGCTTCGTAGTAGGCATCGGCCACAGGGCGACTCATCACGCGACCTCTTCGGCGAGCTGTTGGCAGCGAGCGCAGTCGGACGGTGGGTGCTCGAGGTGAGCGTGCCGTCGGCATCGCGGCCCGAAGGGCCCGCAGACAAACGACGGCGGTTTGCCGTTTGCTAACGGGCGAGCCGTTGAATCCTGGGTCTCGTCAGCCGTGTGCTCCGGGACGAGCTCGCCGCCTCCCTGGTAATGATTAGGTCCTGTATAGGTGGGCGGCACGGCGGTGCCGGTCATTCTGTTGTGAGCGTGCCGGTCATTGTGCACAGCGGTGCCGGTCATTGAACCGTTGAGAGGCACAGTGGTGCCGGTCATTTCGTTGTTGGGCGGCATGACTGTGCCGGTCGTTGGCCCGTTGGGAGGCACGGTTGTGCCGGTCATTGCGACGGGAATCAGCCGATAGACGGTCGCCGATCCACGTTTCGAGTTTGCTGTGCGCTCAATGAAGTTGAGTTGTTGGCCGCACTCAAGCGCGTACCGGACCGCACGCGGTTTGAGATTGCACAGCTGCGCCAGACGTGCCTCGCCCGGATATGCACTGGCGCCGTCGTGGTAGTTCGCGAACGTCTCCAGTGCGAGCAGCACGAGCCTGTGGGCCGCCGTGAGTTTGGCGCCGAAAACAGCTCTACGCCAAGCCCTTCGCTCCTCTGGGGTCATCCGCACCGCCTCCGGCCGGTGGTGCGGTTGTGTCGGCGGGCGCTCGTAAGACCAGACGTGTTGGGCGGCTTCCTGGGCTCCTCGACGTTGAGAGCCGGGCGATCCACCACCGCCCGGCCCTCGTCGTTTCTAGGCGGCCCCACGCCGCCTATCACGATGCGAGCTCTCGCCCGCCGGCGCGCAGGATCGCCGCGATACGGTCTCTTTGCGCTGCGGTGAGCGGCGGCGCTTGCGCCAGCACCTTCTCGACATGACTAGCGAGGACCTCGGCGCGCAGGGCGGCGCGCTCTTCGTCGATCGCCGGGTCGTCGGCGGATCGTTCGCCTTTACGAACTTCACGAGTCATTACGCCAATTCGGCTGCGACGGCGGGCAGCGGCGTCTGACAGCGAGCCTCTGGGCATGACAAAAGCGACCTCTCTTCGAGGTGCCCGAAACACCGGACACCTGACGGGGTGGGTCGCTTCTGAGTAGGTGCGTTCTGACGTTGGTCGGCGTGTACGTGTGGCCGTCCAACGTGAAGATTAATGACTAACGCCGACAAGTTGTACGGCGCCGGCCTTTACCCTGCTGCTTTCCAGTCGATCCGCACGTAATCGGGGTCGAAGTGGTAGAGGCGTCGTCGGGGTGCCGGCAGGACGGTAACGGTCATCAGCACCTCGAGGATCGCGCGGCGCTGGCCAAGAGATAGGCCGTCGGAGCGGTCGTCTCGGCTGCCAAACCACAGCGATCGCAAGTCTTTCGCGCCGGCGAGCATTTGCATCGGGTTGCGCCGACCGGCCGATGTGAGCGACTTGGCGATTGCGTTCTCTTTCGCGGTCAGTTTCTCGGTGCCGATTGCGAGCTGGCGCGCTGTGATCTGCCCGGCTGCGAATAGGCCGGCGAGTTCGTCCTGGCGTTCGCGCACGGCGACTAGCTCGACGCGCAGCGCCGCCGTGTCCTTGTCGGGGTCGGCGGCGACGAGCTGCTCGAGGAGACCGGGCTCGGACAGTCTGCCGACGATCACCTCCTCGACGTAGGAGTCAAGCGTGGCCGCCTCACGGGTGACGTGCCCGCCGCCGTCGCGGATTTCTCGGTTGCCGCATCGGTACGTGTGGCGCTTGACGCTGCCGCCGGTGCCTACGCGGAGTTTCGCCTCGCCGCATACACCGCACACGTAGAGGCCTGAGCCGAGCCAGCGGATCGTCCCGCCGCGGGCACCGTTGGTGCGCCGCGCGGGGTCGGACAGGATCGCGCACGCTGCCCGCCAGGTGTCCTCCGGGACGATCGGCGGCCACACCGCCTCACCGACGATTTCACCACGGTAGGACGACAAACCAGCCGTTCTAGGCCGCATGATGGTCTCTTTCAGCGCCACCGACGTCCACGGCCCGCGGCCAGTCGTCGTCGAAATGCCGCGCTCGTTGAGGTCCCGCACGAGCGACCGCAGCGACACACCGCTCACAACCGCCTCGACGGCCTTGGCGATTTCGGCCGCCTCGGCGGGCCGGATGGTGACGCCGTCAGGCTCAAAGCCATACGGCCGGATACCACCGTGCCAACCGCCGGCCTTCGCCTGTTGCTGCCGCGCCCGCCGGATGCGCTCACCCTTGTGCTCGGATTCGTAACGCGCCCAAGCCGACAAAGTGACCGCGACGGCCCGACCGGAAGGCGTCGACAAGTCCCAATGTCCGGCCTGCACCGTGTGCGTCTCGACGCCGTGCTTGCGCGACAGCTCGATGTACGTCTCGAGTTCGACAGGCGAGCGGTGCAGCCGGTCGGGGTGCCACGCGATGACACCGTCGAGCCCACCAGCCTCGACCTCGGCGAGCAACGCCTGATACTCCGGCCGGCGTTTGCCGCTATAGGCCGAGACGTCGTTGTCGACGTAGACGTGTCGGATTTCCCAGCCGAGCCTCTTCGCGAGCTTTCGGCAGTCCTGCTCTTGGCGCTTGACGCCAAGGCGCGCCCCCTCTCGGTCCTGGCTGATCCGCACGTAAATCGCCGCCCTATGTCCCATTGGCTAAGTGTGCCATAGATACAGAGTCGGTAAGACGACATTGCTGGCGGCCATGCTGGGTGCGGTATCGCCGGCCGAACGGATCGTCTGCGTCGAGGACGCGGCCGAATTGGCGCCCCGGCATCCGCACCTGGTCAAGCTGGTCGCGCGGTGCGCCAATGTCGAAGGCGTAGGCGAGGTTTCGGTGCGCCAACTCGTCCGGCAGGCGCTGCGGATGCGGCCGGACCGCATTGTCGTCGGAGAAGTCAGGGGCGCCGAAGTGGTCGACCTGCTCGCAGCGCTGAACACCGGCCACGACGGCGGGGCCGGGACGGTGCACGCCAACAATCCGGGCGAGGTTCCGGCCCGGCTGGAGGCGCTGGGCGCGCTCGGCGGTTTGGACCGGACCGCGTTGCACAGTCAGCTCGCGGCGGCGGTTCAGGTACTGCTGCACGTCGCCCGGGACCGCAGCGGCCGGCGCCGCCTCGCTGAGATCGCGGTGCTGTGCCAGGTCGGGGAACGAGTTCAGGCGGTAACGGCGTGGCACGCCGAGCGGGGGATGACCGACGCTGCCGACGAACTGCATGCCTTGCTGCAAAGCCGGTTGCCGGCATGAACGGTATCCCGGCCGGTGCGTTGCTGGTGGCGTTGGCGCTGTTGGCTCTTCCGCCATCACCGCGACGGCGGCTCAGGCCGACGCCAGCGCGCCGACGGGTTGTCGGCGGCCGTGGGCTGGGTTGTCTGGCGGCATGCGCCGGTGTTGCCGGCGCGGCGCTGCTGCCGATGACGACTGTCCTGGCCGGCGCGGCCGTGGCCGCCACGACGAGCCTGCGCTACCGCCGGCGTCGGCAGCGCCTACGCGCCGCCGAGGAGGGCCGGACATTGGAGGCCGCGCTGGATGTGCTGGTCGGCGAGCTGCGAGTGGGTGTCCATCCGGTGCAGGCGTTTGCTGTTGCTGCCGACGAAACCGCCGGTGCGGTGTCGATCTCGCTGCGAGGCGTCGCGGCGCGGGCGCGACTGGGCGCCGACGTCGTGGCCGGCTTGCGCGCCGCGGCGTGCTCCTCGGGCCAGCCCACGCACTGGCATCGACTGGCCGCGTGCTGGCAGCTGGCCGCCGAGCATGGCCTCGCGATCGCCACGCTGATGCGTACCGCCCAACGCGATATCGTTGAGCGGCAGCGATTCTCGTCGCGGGTTGATTCCGCCATGGCCGGGGCGCGGGCCACCGCAGCGATACTGGCGGGACTGCCGGTGCTGGGGGTGTTGCTGGGCCAACTGATCGGGGCGCGTCCGCTGAGCTTCCTGCTGAGTGGACACGCCGGCGGATGGCTGCTCGTTGTCGGCTCGGTGCTGACGTGCACCGGGCTGCTGTGGTCCGACCGCATCGTCGCGCGTGCGGGAGCCGGGCCGTGAGCATCGCGGCGGTCTTGCTCGCCGTGGCGCTGTTGATCGGGCCGGGGCCGTCGGTGGTGCGGGCGCGCGCCGGCACAACGCCTCGTGCGCAACGGTTTCGGATCGCGCGGGCCGACGAGAAGGCCCGCGGAACGGACCCGCTGGCCGTCGCATCCAGCTTCGACGTGCTGGCAGTGTGTCTGGAGGCCGGGATGGCCGTGTCGACCGCGGCCGCCGCGACCGCAGCGTCCGCCCCGCCGAGGCTGGCCCGGGTATTGCGGCGCGCCGCCGATCTGCTGGCCCTGGGATCCGATCCCGCTGTGGCATGGTCAATCTCGCCCGAGAAGACGGTCGACGTGCAGACCGATGCGCTCCTGCGACTGGCCCGACGTTCGGCGTCCTCGGGTGCGGCACTGGCCGGCGGCGTCGCAGAGCTGGCCGACCAGTCTCGGCACGACGCCGCGCATACCGCCGCTGCGGCCGCCGAGCGCGCGGGCGTGCTGATCGCAGGCCCGCTCGGGCTGTGCTTCCTGCCGGCGTTCATCTGCCTGGGCATTGTCCCGGTGGTCGCCGGGCTGGCCGGAGATGTTCTGCAGTCGGGCTTGTTGTGAAGGCATTACAACAGAGGAGATACATTGGTGATCAACATGTTTCGCGTAATGATGGCGCGGATGGCGGTCCTTGCCGCCGACGAGTCGGGAATGTCCACCGTCGAATACGCGATCGGCACTATTGCGGCGGCCGCCTTCGGCGCGATTCTCTACACCGTCGTCACCGGCGATTCGATCGTGTCGGCGTTGACCAACATCATCGGTCGCGCGCTCAACACCAAGGTCTGATCGGCTGCGCCGGTGCGAGCACCGTGGAAGCGGCTTTGGCGATCGCCACACTGGTGGTGGTGCTGGCGTTTTGCCTGGCCGGCGTTGCGGCCGTGGCAATGCAGGTTCGCTGTGTTGATGCCGCCCGCGAGGCGGCCCGGCTGGCCGCGCGCGGTGACGAACGTTCAGCCGTCGACGTCGCGCGTAGCATTGCGCCGGGCGGATCGCGGATCCAGGTGCGCCGCGACGGCGATTTCGTCGTGGCCACGGTTATCGTGCACTCAAAGTTGCTGCCCGCCTTGGATATCAGTGCTAAGGCCGTCGCGGCGGCGGAGCCGTCGCGATGAGCGCGGGGCGGCGACCGTCCTCGCGGCGGCAATAGTCGCGGTGCTGCTGTGCGTCACGGGCGCCGGCGCGTACATCGGCTCGGCGGTGGTGGCACGCCATCGTGCGCAGGCGGCTGCCGATCTGGCCGCGCTGGCCGCCGCGGCGCGGCTACCTGCCGGAGCCGCGGCGGCCTGCGCCCGGGCGAGTGCGATAGCCCGCACGATGCGAGTCGACGACGTGGGCTGCCGGGTGGAAGATCTCGACGTCGTCGTCACCGTGCGCGTGGCGGTGGTGTTCGGCGGTGTGGCTCAGGCCGCCGCTCGGGCAGGGCCGGTCGACGCGGCGTAGCTCAGGCGTTGTCGTCTGTGGCTTTTGCCAGCCCGGCGTTGGCCAGCTCTTCGTCGCTGGGCAAGCGCAACGAGAGCAGCCCGACGAAGGTCTCCGGTTCCAGTTCCACACGATTGGCGGTCACGTGCACCGGCACCCAGTCGCCGTCGAAGCCGCGCATCCGCAGCACCCGGTTGGTCGATCCCTTATCGAATTCCTGTGTCATGGCTGACATTTGGGGCACGTCGTCGGGATGGACCTTCGGCCTGGCCTTGTCGGAGCCTCGCCAGTCGTAGAAGGTGCACGGCTCGTCGAGCCATTTCAGCAGGGTCCAGGTGTTGAGGTCGACGAGTGCCCGGTGAACGCCGGCCTGCCGCAGCCCGTCGAGGATCCGCAACGCCAGATCGTCGGTGGAAACGTTCGGCCCCTTGAGCTCGGCGCGCCAGTTCATCGCACGTGCGACGAGGTGGTCCTTGCCACTGGGTCCGGGCTCGAGCGCGCTGCGGCCGATGAAGCCTATCCGGATAGGATTGCCCTGCCAGTCGGTGAGATCCCATGTGCTGCATATGGTTTGGCCGGGTTCGGCTTTGACCGCCATGGCAAGAACTTTGGTTTCGTTCGGGTTGAGCTCGCGCGAAGGAAGGTCTTCGGCAAAGGCCCGCCCGAAGGTGACTTCGACCTCGGGGTTCTTGCCGCTGATGACCAGCGATTCCCGCGTGTCCGTGGCCACGCCGAGGGTCAGGTCCCACTTCAGCGGACCCGCGGTGGGCCGCTCCGGCGGGTCGATGTCAGCGGGCCCGGTCCACACATGCACACCGTGGATGCAGCCGTCGGACATCACCACCGGTTCGGTGCGGATCACGCGGTCGTGCTTGGGCGTGATGCTGGTCAGGCTCTGGCCGGTGCGCATCGACTCGGCGATCGCGGTCCGGACGGCGGCGAGATGGGGACTGCGGCGGAGGAAGGTCGTGATAGGGACAAGGTTCTTGAGCTGCCGCCCCTGTGCAACCACGGCAGGCTCTTCCCCCAGTGTCTCCACGAGCAACCAGTCGTGGGCCATGCGCTCGATTTTAGGGCGCGCGGGCGCATCTGAGGATCCCCAGGCGCGCCGACATCGCCTCAGCAAATCCGTCACGGAACCAGTTCAGCGATACTTCGAATCGACTTCGCCGGCGCTAAGTTACTGGTAAGTTTGCAAACGCCATCACAGCCTTGGTAGGTTTTCTGCTCCGGCCGTTGGTCGCGCTTTGAGACAGCATGTCGGCGTTTCTTTAGCAAAGAGGAAACGCATTCGGCGGTTGTTATATGCAGATTCCGTGGAGGTCGACCGTCGAGGGGTCGGTCGCCGTCCCGTGGATCGCTCAGCGCGATCGCTACGGCAACTCCGCAAGCACCAGTCTGAGCACTTGCACAGCTCCCGCCTTATCGAGCGGGTTATTCCCATTTCCGCACTTGGGGGACTGGACGCACGACGGGCAACCCATCGGGCATTCGCACGCTTCGATGGCCGCGGCGGTAGCACTCAACCAGGTCCGCGCCTGCCGAAATCCACGTTCGGCGAAGCCCGCCCCGCCCGGATACCCGTCGTAGACGAACACGCTGGGCTCACCCAGCGGACCGAGGGCGGTGGACATTCCGCCGATATCCCCGCGATCGCAGCTGGCGACCAGTGGCAGCAGCCCAATTGCGGCGTGTTCGGCGGCGTGCAACGAGCCGGGAATCCGCGTTGCGTCAATTCCCTTGCTTGCCAACGCTTCCGGCGTGATCGTGTACATGACCGCGGTGGTGTCCAGGATGTGTTCGGGCATGTCCAGCTCGATGAAATCGATGACCTCCCCGGACAGGCGCCGACGTAGGTACCCCACCACCTGGTGGGTGACCCGGACCGGCACCACGCCCAGGGTCACCGGGCCGAACGTCGACTGCTCGCCGCTGCCGGTGACCTTGATGTCGGTGATTTCGCGCGCGAACGTCGCATAACCGGGATCCTCGGCGTGCACGAACGCGATTGCCTCCTCGAGATCCAGCGAATCGACGACGTACGTGTCGCCCTGGTGGAGGTACACCGCGCCGGGGTGCACCGACGCGGGAGCCTGACCGAGTCCGGTGCTGCCCAGCAGTCGCCCGGTGTCGGCCTCCACGATGACGATCTGGCCACCCGCCGAGCCCCGGATGTCGACCGCGCCATGCGGTTCTAGGCCGGGTGCCGGGAAGTACTTGCCGCCGCGCCGGCGCAATAACCCGTCGTCGACCAGCCCCTCGGCCACCCGCATGGCGCCGAGTTCTCGGACTTCGGCGTCCTCGAGTGGCAATTCGGTTGCGGCGCAGAGCAGTTGGGGCCCGAGGAGATAGGGGTTCGCCGGGTCGATCACCACCCGCTCGACCGGTTTGTCCAGCAGCGCTGCGGGATTGTGCACCAGATAGGTGTCCAGCGGATCGTCACGGGCGATCAACACCACCAGGGCCCCCTGCCCGCGGCGCCCCGAGCGGCCGGCCTGTTGCCAGAACGAGGCAACCGTCCCGGGGAAGCCGGCCAGCACCACCGCGTCCAGCCCGGCGATGTCTACCCCCAATTCCAGCGCGTTGGTGGTGGCTAAACCCCGCAATCGGCCCTCCGCCAGCGCGCGCTCCAGCGCGTTGCGGTCCTCGGCGAGATAGCCGGCCCGGTACGACGCCACCTGCTGCGACAGGCCCGCGGCAATGTCGTCCAGCCGCGCCCGGGCACCCAGGGCGGTCAGTTCGGCGGCCCGCCGGGAACGCACGAACGTCAGGGTCTGCGCGCCCTCGGCGATCAGGTCGGCCATCACCCGTGCCGCCTCGACACCGGCCGACCGTCGCACCGGGGCGCCGTGCTCGCCGGTGACGTCGGTGCGCAGCGCGGGTTCCCACAACGCGACGGTGCGCTCGCCCTGCGGTGAGCCGTCTTCGGTGACCTCTTCGACCGGCAGACCGATGAGTTCGGCCGCCGTCGCGCCGGGCGCATCCGTCGTCGCACTGGCGAAAATGAAGGTCGGCTGACAACCGGGTCGAGCCGAGTAGCGCGCACACAGCCGCAGCAGGCGGCGCAACACCATTGCTACGTTCGAGCCGAAAACACCTCGGTAGTAATGACATTCGTCGACGATTACGAAGCGCAACCCGCGCAGCAAGACGGCCCAGCGCGGATGATTTCGCAAGATGGACAAATGGATCATGTCCGGGTTGGAGAACAGCCAGCGGGAACGCTCGCGCGCGAACCGGCGAACCTCGGCGGGGCTGTCGCCGTCGTAGGCGGTGGGCGCGACATCGGAAAGTCGCGGCACCGCGGCGGTCAGTGCATGCGCGGCGCGCAACTGGTCGTGACCAAGCGCTTTTGTCGGCGACAGGTACAGCACCCGGGCCAACGGATCGGTCGCCAGCGCATTGAGTACCGGCAGTTGATACGCCAGCGACTTGCCCGACGCGGTACCGGTGCTGACCACGACGTGGCGACCGTCGTGGGCCAATTCGGCCGCCCGCGCCTGGTGTGACCACGGGGCTGCGATGCCGCGGTCGGTAAAGGCCGCGATGACGTCGGATTCGGCCCACTTCGGCCAAAGATGGGGCCGGCCGCTGCGGGCGGGCAGCTCCGCGACATGGCGCAGCGGGTGCTCGTCCGGCGCGGTTCCGGCGAGCGCGACGGCCAGCAGGTCGCTGCCGAAACTCGCCACGTCACACCCTCCAAGAATCAGTCAGGGACACAAGTCTGTCGCCGAGACCATGAACATGGTTGACTGTTTGCGGTCGTAGCTTCTGTGTTCGTGTCAAAACTTCGCAGGATCGACGTTGCGACCCGCGGTTCCTGCGAGGTTAGCGGTCGGGTGAAGTTCCGACGACTCCGCGAGGTATGGCGGTGACAACGGGCCCGGGGCACCGAAAAGCGGTGCTCCGAACCTTGAAGAAAAGGAAAGATCGAGAAATGCCACAGGGAACTGTGAAGTGGTTCAACGCGGAGAAGGGGTTCGGTTTCATCGCCCCCGAGGATGGTTCCGCGGATGTTTTTGTCCACTACACGGAGATCCAGGGTTCGGGCTTCCGCACCCTCGAAGAAAATCAGAAGGTCGAGTTTGAGATCGGCCACAGCCCTAAGGGCCCCCAGGCCACCGGAGTCCGCTCCGTCTAAATCGAGCAGATTCTGACGAAAACCCCCCGTGCAACCCGCTTTGCGGGTGTCGCCGGGGGGTTTTCACTATCTATTCACTCCTGCGCAACCTTGGGCTGGAAGCGGGCGACACGCCGCGTGTCGCGCCGCGCCGAATGCCTCAAAGCGGGGACGGGCGGCCTGGCTTACTGTCGGTGTGGTGAGCCAGCTTTCCTTCTTCACAGCGGAGGCGGTGCCGCCCGCCGTCGCCGATCTGTGCGGGGTGCTGGCGGCCTCTGGCCAAATCGTGACGGTGGGCGTCCCAGACGGCTCCGAGGGCCGTGGCGCCCGGCTGTCGGTCGTTGTGGATCAGCTCTGGCGCGCCACAGCGCTGGCCGAGATGATCTCCGAGGCCGGCCTGGTCCCCGAGATCGGTCGCACGGACGAAGACACACCTCTGGTGCGAACGGCGATCGATCCGTCGCTGAGCGCGATCGCGGCGGAATGGACCCGCGGCGCGGTCAAAACGGTGCCGCCGCGGTGGCTGCCCGGTCCGCGCGAATTGCGGGCGTGGACCATCGCCGCGGGCACGCCCGAGGGCGAGCACTACCAGCTCGGTCTGGATCCCCACGCCCCCGACACCCATTCGCCGCTCGCATCGGCGCTGATGCGGGTCGGGATCGCGCCCACCCTGATCGGTACCCGCGGCGGGCGCCCGGCACTGCGGATCAGCGGCCGACGCAGGCTATCGCGGCTGGTAGAGAACGTAGGGGAACATCCTGACGGCGCCGAGGCGTTGGCGCTGTGGCCGCGGGTCTAGCCGCGCGGCCCGGGATATCCGGCAGCCGCTGAGACCTGTGGTTTCGGGGAGTCGGTTTGCGTCGGCCCGCCTCAGGGTGCGAAATTGTCAGGTGCCCGAAGGGAAGGAACGTCGGCGTATCTGAATTTCAGCGGAATTTCAGACGTGTGCCTGTCATTCTTCCTGCAGGGCGGCCTCGATTGGAGGCCGGGAGAAGAGATGGAGCGTAAGCGCAGGTGGCTGACCCCACAACAGGCCGCGACAGCAGCGGCAACGGCAGCCGGAGGCGACTTGTCATCGTCGAGTCGCCGACTAAAGCGCGCAAACTAGCGGGCTACCTGGGCTCCACTTACATCGTCGAGTCGTCCCGAGGACACATCCGCGACCTGCCACGAGCCGCCGCCGACGTGCCCGCCAAATTCAAGTCGGAACCCTGGGCCCGGCTCGGGGTCAACGTCGACGCCGACTTCGAACCGCTCTACATCATCAGCCCGGAAAAGAAGAGCACGGTCACCGAGCTCAAGGGCCTTTTGAAAGATGTCGACGAGCTCTACCTGGCCACGGATGGTGACCGCGAGGGTGAGGCCATCGCCTGGCACCTGATGGAAACGCTGAAGCCGCGCATCCCGGTCAAGCGGATGGTGTTCCACGAGATCACCGAGCCGGCCATCCTCGAGGCCGCACAAAACCCCCGCGACCTCGACATCGACCTGGTCGACGCGCAGGAAACCCGTCGCATCCTGGACCGGTTGTACGGCTACGAAGTCAGCCCGGTGCTGTGGAAGAAGGTTGCGCCCAGGCTGTCGGCCGGCCGGGTGCAGTCCGTGGCCACCCGCATCATCGTGCAGCGCGAACGCGACCGCATGGCGTTTCGCAGCGCGGCGTATTGGGACATCGTTGCCCAGCTGGACGCCAGCGTGTCCGACGCCAACGCGCAGCCGCCTACCTTCACCGCCCGGCTGACCTCGGTAGACGGACTGCGGGTCGCCACCGGACGTGACTTCGACTCGCTGGGCGCGCTGCGCAATAGGGGCGTCGGGGGCACCCCGGAAGTCACAGTGCTCAACGAGGCGCAGGCCACGCAGCTGGCCACGGGATTGCGGGGAGCGCAGCTGTCGGTCGCCTCGGTGGAGGAGAAGCCCTACACCCGCCGCCCCTACGCGCCGTTCATGACGTCGACGCTGCAGCAGGAGGCCGGCCGCAAGCTGCGGTTCTCGTCCGAGCGGACGATGAGCATCGCCCAGCGGCTCTACGAAAACGGCTACATCACCTATATGCGTACCGATTCGACGACGCTGTCGCAGTCGGCGATCAACGCGGCGCGCACCCAGGCCAGCCAGCTCTACGGCGACGAGTACGTGTCCCCTTCGCCGCGGCAGTACACCCGCAAGGTCAAGAACGCCCAGGAAGCCCACGAGGCGATCCGCCCGGCGGGCGAGACGTTCGCCACTCCGGATGCGGTGCGCCGTGAGCTCGACGGCGACGAGTTCCGTCTCTACGAGCTGATCTGGCAGCGCACGGTGGCCTCGCAGATGGCCGACGCACGCGGGACCACGCTGAGCTTGCGGATCGCCGGCACCGCGCGAAACCAGGGCCCGGAGGGCGACCAGCCCGTCGTGTTCTCGGCCAGCGGTCGCACCATCACGTTCGCCGGCTTCCTGAAGGCCTACGTGGAAACCGTGGACGAATTGGCCGGTGGCGAGGCCGACGACGCCGAGCGCCGGCTGCCCCAGCTCACCGAGGGCCAGCGGCTGGCGGCGCTCGAGCTCACCCCCGACGGACACGCCACCAGCCCGCCGGCGCGCTTCACCGAGGCGTCATTGATCAAGACCCTCGAAGAACTCGGCATCGGCCGGCCGTCGACCTACACCTCGATCATCAAGACCATCCAGGACCGCGGCTACGTGCACAAGAAGGGCAGCGCGCTGGTGCCCTCGTGGGTCGCGTTCGCCGTAACCGGTTTGCTGGAACAGCATTTCGGCCGTCTCGTCGACTACGACTTCACCGCGGCGATGGAAGACGAGCTCGACGCGATCGCCTCGGGCAGTGAGCAACGCACCAACTGGCTCAACAACTTCTACTTCGGCGGCGACCACGGCGTGCAGGATTCGGTGGCGCGCGCCGGCGGGCTCAAGAAGCTCGTCGGTGTCAACCTCGAGGGAATCGACGCTCGAGAAGTCAACTCCATCAAGCTGTTTGATGATTCTGAAGGCCGCCCGGTCTACGTCCGGGTCGGCAAGAACGGGCCGTACCTGGAGCGCACGGTCGCCGGTGAAGACGGTGAGACGAAGCCGCAGCGCGCCAATCTCAACGACTCGCTGACGCCCGACGAGCTGACGCTGGAGGTGGCCGAACAGCTCTTCGCCACCCCGCAAGAGGGTCGGTCGCTGGGTGTGGACCCGGAGACCGGACACGAAATCCTGGCCAAGGACGGCCGTTACGGGCCGTACGTCACCGAGGTCCTGCCCGAGCCGCCGCCGGAGGACGGTGACGCGGCCCCGGCGAAGAAGGGCAAGAAGCCCACCGGCCCCAAGCCGCGCACCGGCTCGCTGTTGCGCACCATGGATCTGCAAACCGTCACGCTCGAGGACGCGCTGAAACTGCTGTCGCTGCCCCGGGTGGTCGGTGTCGACCCCGCCTCGGGCGAGGAGATCACCGCGCAGAACGGGCGCTATGGCCCATACCTGAAGCGCGGCACGGATTCTCGTTCGCTGGCGACCGAAGAGCAGATGTTCACGATCACCCTGGACGAGGCACTGAAGATCTACGCCGAGCCGAAACGCCGCGGCCGGCAAGCTGCTTCGGCCCCGCCGCTGCGCGAGTTGGGCAACGACCCGGCGTCGGGCAAGCCAATGGTGGTGAAGGACGGGCGATTTGGGCCGTACGTCACCGACGGCGAGACCAACGCCAGCCTGCGCAAGGGCGACGACGTGCTGTCGATCACCGACGAGCGCGCCGCCGAGTTGCTGGCCGACCGGCGGGCCCGGGGCCCGGCGAAACGTCCCGCGAAGAAGAGCACGCGCAAGGCCCCGGCGAAAAAGGCCGCCAAGCGCAGTTAGCGCGGAATCACATAATTTCGGTGGTGACTTCTTCGATGCTTGGCCGCCGGACCGAAACATTGCGCGGGACAGCAAGATTCAGTGGCCGGGCCAGCTGAGTGGGCGCCGCGCGCCCGCGCAATTCGACCACCTCGCCGACATCCCAGCACAACGCTTCGGCGTCCAGCGCGCCGCTGACGGCGATCGCCGACGCCAGCACATGGCCGGGCTCGAGCTTGGCCAGCTCGGTCAGCCGGGCCGCCTCGTTCACCGGGTCGCCGATCACGGTGTACTCGAAGCGGGCCTGCGCGCCGATATGGCCGGCGATGGCCCGCCCGGAGGACACGCCGATACCGAACTCGGCCGCGCCGATCACCGGCAGGAGTTCGTCGTGCAGCTCCCGGGCGGCCGCCAGCGCGCCACCGGGGGCGTCCGGGTGCTCGATGGGTGCGCCGAAGATGGCCAGCGCGGCGTCGCCCTGGAACTTGTTGACGAAGCCGCCGTGGCGCCCGACGGTGTCGACCACCACCCGGAAGAACTCGTTGAGCAGGTGGACCACTTCGGCCGGCGGCCGGGTCGCGGCGAGCTGCGTCGAGCCGACCAGGTCGACGAACAGCACCGCGACGTCGCGTTCCTGGCCGCCCAACTCGGTGCCGCGTTCCAGCGCCCGGCGCGCCACGTCCTCACCGACGTAGCGGCCGAACAGGTCCCGCAGCCGCTGCCGCTCGGACAGGTCGCGGACCATGTCGTTGAAGCCGGCCTGCAGCAGGCCCAGCTCGCTGGCGTCGTAAATCTGCATGTGCGCGTTGTAGTTACCGCGCTGTACCTCCGAGAGGGCCCAGCGCAGCTGGCGCAGCGGGTCGGCGATCGACATGGCGACCAGCAGCGTGCTGATCAGCCCGACGCCGAGCGCGGTCAGGGCCAGCAACAAGATGGGGTTGAACAGGCTCTCCGGCGCCGCGCGCAGTAGCGAAACCTTGTCGGCCACAACGGCCAGCACGATCGCCAGCAGCGGCACCGCGGTGGACAGCATCCAGGTCAGGATCTGGCGCAGGATGACACCCGGCGCCTTGACGTTCTCCGGCACCCCGCTGCGCAGGGCGGCCACGGCCACCGGCCGTAATACTCGTTCGGATTGTAAATAGCCGATGATCGCGGTGGCCGCCGCCCCCAGGGCGGTCGCGACCGTGACGACGGGCGCGGCGAACCGGGCCACCGACCAGCTGGCGACGACGAACACCACACCGCCGATGCACCAGTAGACGACCGTGCTCAGGGTGCGGTAGTACGGCATCCGCAGGGCGCGGCTGCGGGCCAGTTCGGTGGCGGCCGGGTCGGCCTCGGCGAGCATGTTGTCGCGACGCTGCCAGCGGAACACCGGCATCAACAGTCTGAGGTTGACCACCACGCCGACCAGAACCAGGATGACCAGCGTGCTGGCGAAGACCGCCAGGTTGAGCGTCGGCAGATCTTGCAGTTGAATACGGTCCTGGGGTGGGAGTCCGTAGCGCAGGAAGCCGAGCACGAACAGCGCGCCGATGATGTCGGCCTGCAGCATGCTCAGCGAGAACAGTGGCCATGGAGTGCGCACTACCCACCGGACGAACGCGCTGATTCGCCCGGGCAGTGCACCCGGTGTTGCCACCAACCCACCGTATCGGTCAGCAGGGACTAGCCGGTAACCCTGAATCGCTTCGGCAAGTCGCCCGATCCTGGCGAAATGTCGGAAAAGATCACGGAATTGTCGCGATACGGTAGCCGGAGGGTGGACGTCGGTCTGTCTCACTAGTGTTGCCGGTGATGTCCGGAGTGTTTACGCGGCTGGTAGGCCAAGACGCGGTCGAGGCCGCGCTGCTGAGCGCTGCGAGGGCCGCCCGAAGTGATCCCGATCACAGCGATGGGGACCACGGGACTATGACACATGCCTGGCTGATCACCGGCCCGCCGGGTTCGGGGCGTTCGGTGGCCGCGTTGTGCTTCGCGGCGGCGCTGCAATGCACCGCCCCTTCGGACGACGGCGGCCCGGGCTGCGGGCAGTGCCGGGCCTGCACGACGACGCTGGCCGGCACCCACGCCGACGTTCGCCGGGTGATCCCCGAAGGTCTTTCCATCGGCGTCGACGAGATGCGTGCGATTGTGCAGACCGCGTCGCGGCGGCCGACGACCGGGCACTGGCAGATCGTGGTCGTCGAGGACGCCGATCGGCTGACCGAGGGCGCCGCCAACGCGCTGCTGAAGGTGGTCGAGGAACCACCCCCGTCGACGGTGTTCCTGCTGTGCGCGCCGTCGGTCGATCCCGAAGACATCGCGGTCACGCTGCGGTCGCGATGCCGGCACGTCGCTCTGGTGACGCCCTCCACCGAGTCGATCGCGCAGGTGCTGATCGACAGCGACGGCCTGAGCGCAGACACGGCGAGCTGGGCGGCGTCGGTCAGCGGCGGCCACGTGGGGCGGGCGCGCCGGCTGGCGACCGACTCGCAGGCCCGGGAGCGGCGGGAGCGGGCGCTGGGACTGGTGCGCGACGCGGCGACCCCGGCGCGCGCCTACGCCGCCGCCGAAGAGCTGGTGGCCGCGGCCGAAACCGAGGCCGTCGTACTGACCGCTGATCGCGCCGAGGCCGAGACCGAGGAGCTGCGCACCGCGCTGGGAGCCGGGGGCACCGGTAAGGGCACCGCCGGGGCCATGCGCGGCGCCGCGGGCGCGATCAAGGATCTCGAGCGGCGGCAGAAGTCCCGCCAGACCCGGGCCTCGCGCGATGCGCTGGACCGGGCGCTGATCGACCTGGCCACCTACTTCCGTGACGCGCTGGTGGTCTCGGCCCGCGCGGGTGGGGTGCGGGCCAACCATCCGGACATGGCCGAGCGGGTGGCGGCGCTGGCGGCGCACGCCGCGCCCGAACGGCTGTTGCGTTGCATCGAGGCCGTGCTTGCGTGCCGCGAGGCGCTGGCGGTCAACGTCAAGCCCAAGTTCGCCGTCGACGCGATGGTGGCCACCATCGGGCAGCAACTGCGGGACTGAACGGGCCGGTTTTTGGGCGTGCGCGCCCGGCTGCCGTAGACTCGTGCCGCCCAGCTTGAGGGTGCGCCGCCTTAGCTCAGTCGGTAGAGCGATTCACTCGTAATGAATAGGTCGGGGGTTCGATTCCCCCAGGCGGCTCCATCAGCCCACCGTGAGTTGGGTCACCTTCACCCCTGATGGGGCAGCCTCCGGGTCGCTGCGGCGTTGCGTAGTGCAGTCGCTCGATCAAAGAGCGGCACTACTTCAAGCGAGGCCGCGATGCACAACGAAGTCCACTACTCCTTCGGCGAGGCGGTGTGGGGCGTAGCGGGAATCATCCTGCTGCTGGCCTTCGGCGATGTTCTGGTCGTACTCGCTCTCGCCTTGGTGATCGCGGGCGTGATCGCCGCGATCTTGAGCTATCGCCAAGTGCATCGCGAGCAGCAGGACCGCGACGTGGCTCCGGTGACTGAGCTCCGCCCGGCGCCGGCGGTTCATCGGCACCCGGTGGCCACGCCGATCCAGGGGCCCAGCGCCGCGTAGTCGCAGCGATTAAAACCCCGGCGCTTTAAATCCTCGGCCGCACCGGTGGGCGGTGCCAGTGTTGACCATGCTTCGTGTGCTGATCGTGGGTGTGGTGTTTTCCGCGATTGCTTCGGCGCCAAGCGATATCGCCTTGACGTGTGGGTCACCGGCCAAGATCGACATCAGCTTTTCGGCCGCGACCTATGACTGCGGGAATCAATCGCCGATCAGGATCGTGGGCGAGGACTCGACGGTCACGTTGACCGGGTCGTGCGGCGAGGTCGACGTCAGCGGCACCGCTAACACCGTGAATCTGCAAACCGTGGCCGCGATCGTGGCCACCGGCACCGGGAACCACATCACCTGGGAGAAAGGGCCCGGAGGTGGCGTCCCGCGAATCAGCAACCCGGGCCACAGCAACGACATCCGGGGACCAGGCGGCTTTGTGGCCGGCGCGTGATTCAGGCCGGCGCCAGAAAACCCACCGGTCCCGACGCGATGCACAGCGCCAGCGCAGTGGTATTGGCGCGAACCATGATCGCGTCGCCGGCGCCCGGCACCCGGGCGTAGACCCGGTTGAGGCCGGGGTGCACCGGAACCTTGACGCCGGGCCCCTCCGGCAGCGACACGGTCATCGAGCCGTCGCTGTTGGCCAGGTAGTTGAATTCGACCGTCCAGTCGGCGGGCAGCAGCGGCCCGTCGAGCATCATCCGCGCCGGGGTGTCCGGCTGGGCGAAGTACCCGCACTGCGGCATCGGCCCGGGTTTGATGGTCCGAATCCAGCTGACCCGTGCCGGGATCAGCCGGCCCGCACTGTCGAACATTCTCAATTGCGTTGTCGCCGTGGCGAATTCAGGTCTATCCCGCAGTAGGGCGAACAGGTGGCTGGCCAGGTTCTCCGGATAGGCGACCCGTTGCAGGATCAGCGGATCGACCTCCTGATCCAGCAGTTGAGCAGTCGAATTAGCATGGGCCGCAGCCAAACTGGCTTGCGCGTTGCGCAGATAGCGCTGGGTTGGGTTGTCGCGCCAACTGGCCAGGAACGTCGCCGTCGAGTACAGGCTGCTGGCCACGAACAGTGCGGCCAGGCCCGTCGTCACCACCGCGCGTCGCGTCGAGGCGTCCAGCCATCGCCCGCCCAGTGATCGGTTCGGTGCACACAGTCCGACGGCCGCCAGCAGTGCCAGCACGACGACGAGATCCGGCAGATAGCGCAGGGTTTGGGCGAGTTCCAGCGCGGTCAGCCGCGACGAGCGCATCAAATAGATCGGCACCTGACAGGCCGCCGCGTAACCGACCGCGGTCAGCCACACCGGGCCGAGGCGTTGCTTGCGGACCAGCGACAGCGCCAGCACCGCGATCAGCACCAGCCAGCCCAGCGCCATCGCCAGCGGCGGAGGAGTGGCCCACGGCGAGGCCGGCGCCCAGCGGTCCCAGTGCCAGGGCCCGCCGGCCAGGCCCGGCACGATGCCGTGGGTGATGGACCGCATCAGCAGGTCCCCGGTCATCGCGAGGTCGGAGCTCCAGCGCTGCTGATTGACCACCGCGAGGTAAAGCGCCACCCAGGCCACCGTCAGGATCAGCGACGCGATCCACAGCCGTGCGGCCCCACGCCAGGCCGTCAGCAGCGCCGTTCGGTCGCCACGCACATGGCACAGCAGCGCCGTCACGGCGAACGCGACGAACGGAATCACCGCAGCCTTCTCGAAGAACAGCAACCCGCCCAGATACACCAGCACGCCGGTCAGCGCATAGCGCTGGTTGCCGGTGCGCACCAACAGCACCGCGTCGGCGCACACCCAGGCCAGCGCCGCCAGCATCGGCAGCGAATTCAGCGCCGCCGCCCACCATGCGAAGCCCGGCACTCCCAGCGGGGTGAACAGCGCGAACGTCAGCGGGATCAGCAGCACGCGACGCCAGCCCAGGATCACGTACAGCGCGCGCAGCAGTGCCAGCGAGGCCAGCAGCTGCAGCACCACCAGGCTGATCGCCGGCCCGGTCCAATCCAGCGGGGCCAGCCGGATCAGCGCCCCCGCTATCAGAAACGCCGCGGGCATCATGTGGCCGTCGTGGTCGTCGAACAGGTAGGACGGCGACAGCAGGCCCTCGGTTCCGGCCTTCCCGATCAGGATCAGATCGTCCCAGTAGAAGTAGCCGCCGAACGCCAGCACCGCCCGTATCACCAGGGCGGCCACGATCAGCGCGGCCGCCGCGAGGGCGACCCGCGGCATCCGGGCGATGGCGGCGGGCATGGTTATTTCTTACCGGTCGGTATGGTGGGCCGGTGCGCGCACTGGTTACCGGGGCAGCCGGATTCATCGGGTCCACGCTGGTCGACCGCTTGCTGGCGGACGGCCATTCGGTGGTAAGCCTGGACAATTTCGCGTCGGGCAAGGCGCGCAACCTCGAGCATCTGGCCGACAATCCCGATCACTTCTTCATCGAGGCGGACATCGTGACCGCCGACCTCGAGGCGATTCTCGACGAGCACCGGCCCGAGGTGGTGTTCCACCTGGCCGCCCAGATCGACGTGCGCCACTCAGTGGCCGAGCCGCAGTTCGACGCCTCGGTCAATGTGATCGGCACGGTGCGGCTGGCCGAGGCCGCGCGCCGCACCGGCGTCCGCAAAGTCGTGCACACCTCGTCGGGGGGATCCATCTACGGCACCCCGCCGCAGTACCCGACGCCCGAGACCACGCCCACCGATCCGGCGTCGCCGTACGCCGCGGGCAAGGTGGCCGGCGAGATCTACCTGAACACGTTCCGGCACCTGTACGGCCTGGACTGCTCGCACATCGCGCCGGCCAACGTCTACGGCCCGCGCCAGGACCCGCACGGGGAGGCGGGCGTGGTGGCGATCTTCGCGCAGGCGCTGCTGTCCGGTAAGCCCACCAAGGTGTTCGGCGACGGCAGCAAGACCCGCGACTACGTGTTCGTCGACGACGTGGTGGACGCCTTCGTCAAGGCCTCCGGTGCGGCCGGCAGCGGACAGCGGTTCAACATCGGCACCGGAATTGAGACCTCCGACCGCCAGCTGCACACGGCGGTCGCCAAAGCCGTTGGCGGACCCGACGATCCGGATTTCCATCCGGATCGCCTCGGCGATCTGCGGCGGTCCTGTCTCGATATCAGTTCGGCGGCAAGGGTTTTGGGCTGGCGCCCGCGGGTTGAACTCGAAGAAGGCGTGCGTCGCACGGTCGAGTTCTTCCGGCAGGTTCACACCGGCTAGCGCGGCTCCGGTGCCTGGGCGCCCTCCAGTGCGACGGCCCGGGCCAGGCGCGCATAGCGCAACTCCAGGTCCTTGAACCGCATATACGTGCTCAGGGTGGTAAAACTGAACGCCATGATCAGCGCGTAGAGCATCAGGTCGGTGCCGCGGCGCACCCCGAACCAGTGCGCGACCACCGTGGTGTCGTCGGGCCGCAACACGGCGTAGATACCGCCCAGCACAAACAAGATGTAGCCGACCTTGACCCAGGCCTTCGACCGCGAGCTGCGCCGCGACCACAGCAGGTAGATCAACAGCGCGATGATCGACCCGATCAGCAGCACCTGGATCCAGTTCATCTCGGAATCCTTCCTCGCAGGAACCCATCGAAAATGATGTTGACGCCGTTGAGTAGCGGCTGGCCCTTGGACTTCGAGTAGTCGGTGTAGAGCACCTCAACCGGCTGTTCGACTACCCGCCAATGGTTTTCGGCGATCAGCATGATGAATTCGTTGGCGTGGCTCATTCCGCTCATCGTGATGTCCAGCCCGTCGGCCACCGTCTTGTTGAACACCCGCAACCCGTTGTTGGTGTCGGTCAGGCCAAGCCGGCGACCGCGCGGGCTCAGCCGGGCGGCCGTCTGCAGCACGATCCGTTTCAGTAACGGCGGCCGGCTGCTCTCCAGCCCGCCGAACCGCGTCCCGATGACGATGTCGACGTTTTCGGCGACGAGCCGGTCGACCATCGCGCACACATCTTTGACGCGATGCTGCCCGTCGGCGTCGAACGTCGCGAAGATCCGCGCACCGGGCTGGCGGCGGGCGTACTCGACGCCGGTCTGGATGGCCGCACCCTGCCCCAGGTTCACCGGATGGCGCACCAGATGAGCCCCCGCCCTGCGGGCGATTTCGCCGGTGCCGTCGGCGCTGCCGTCGTCGACGCAGACGACGTTCTCGAAAACGGAGCGGACATCGGCGACCACCTCGCCGATGACCGTGGCTTCGTTGAAGGCGGGAATCACGATCCAGACGCCCTGGTAATCCGTTTCGATGTTCACAGGGTAGCCAGGATCAGCCGGTTAGGCGCCCGGCGCGCGCCAGGGCCACCAGGTGTACGCCGATTCCCACCAGCGGACCGCACAGCAGCGCGACCACGGTCCGGGTCTCCAGCGGCAGCGGCAGCAGCAACAACAGGCCCGACGCCGCGGTGGCCCCGACCCACCCCAGCGCGTAGGCCCGGTGCAGCGCGGCGGCCACGGCCGCGGCGCCGGTCAGCGTCAGCACCGCGATCGACAACGCCGCACCGGTCAGCCACGCCAACAGCGCGCTGCCGGCGTCGTAGGAGGCGCCGAAGGCGACGCGCAACAGCCATGGCCCCACCAGGCCGGCCGCCAGCACCCCGATGGCGCCGATTCCGCCGATGATCGCCGCCGGTGCGAGCAGCGCCCGCAATCGGTCGCTGCGCGCGTCTACGAAATGCGCGATCAGGTTGCCCTGCATGGCCGTCAACGGCACCAGCAGCGGCGCGCGGGTCAGCGTGACGGCCAGGATGATTACACCGCCTTGTGCCCCAAGGTGATTCGAGGTCAGCTTGAGCAGCACCGGGAATCCCATCACCAGGATCGCGCTGGCGCCGGCGGCGGTGATCGAGTGCGCGGTGCCCCGCAGGAACGTCGCGGTGTTGCCGGGTGTCAGCAGCCGGGCCGCCGCGCGCGCGGTGGGTGAGGTCACCAGGATGACCAGCCAGGCCACCGCGCCGGCCACTGTCGCCCACAGAAAGCCGGTCAACCCCCACCCGAGCAGCACCGTGGCCACCGCGATCGTCACCCGCATGACCGCATCGGTGACCATCAGTGCCCCGTACTGGGTCCACTGGTCGGTGCCGGCCAGCATGCCCAGCAGCGTGGCGTGCAGGCAGAACCCGGCCAGGCCGACGGACAACAGCGCCACCGACAACCAGCGTTGCTCGGCGAACACCCACCCACCCCACAGCGGCGAGCTGCCCGCGATCAGAATGGCCGCCGCGACGCCGACCATCGCGGCAACGCGCAGCGGGTGGTTGCGGAATTCGGGCCCCGGCAATGCCTCGACGTAGCGGGTGGCGCGGACCTCGCGGGTGGTTTCTTGCAGCAGCCCGAAGGCGGCGCCGGTGACCAGGCCGAACGCTCCCCAGAACACCCCGAACACCGAGAAGCCGCTGGGCGCCAGGTCGCGAGCCGCCAGATAGATCACCGCGTAGCCGCACACCGCGGTCAGGGCTGTCGCGGCGCCGACCCGGGCCATGCTGCTACGTGTGACCGGTCCCGCGGATGCTCCCGCGGACCCGGCGGCGCCCAGTGGGGACGCCGCGCCGCCGACTTCGGTCATCGGGGCGGCGCTTTCGGCCGGCCGCCCCCAGCTACCGCCAGTTTCGCCACAATTTGAAAATAGTAAGTGCGCGATTGCCATGGCTGGCGGTGGCGACCACCTTCGCCCTATTGTGAGCGGCTGTCTAGGAAGGACCCATGGCCGCCGCTCGCATCTTCGGGATTTCGCTGTTGGTCACGTTGGCGGCCCTCGCACTCGGCTATGCCCACGGCGGGCTTAATGCCCTGTTTCTTCTGGTAGCCCTGGGCATCCTCGAGGTGTCGCTGTCCTTCGACAACGCGATCATCAACGCCGCGGTGCTCAAGCGAATGAGCCCGTTCTGGCAGCAGATGTTCCTGACGATCGGGATTCTGGTCGCCGTGTTCGGTATGCGGCTGGTGTTCCCGCTGCTCATCGTGTGGGCGACCGCGGGCCTCGACCCGGTTCGCGCGCTGCACCTGGCGCTCAACCCGCCGCCGCACGGCGCACTGGAATTCCCGGACGGCGCGCCCGGTTACGAAAAGCTGGTGCTGTCGGCCCACCCCCAGATCGCGGCTTTCGGCGGCATATTTCTGCTGATGCTGTTCCTGGATTTCATCGTTTACGACCGAGACATCAAGTGGCTCAAGTGGATTGAAGTCCCATTCGCGAGAATCGGCCGGCTCGGCCAGGTCTCGGTGGTGGCCACCGTCATCGTGCTGGTGCTGGTCGGCACGCAATTGACTCACTCCGGCGACGAGTGCGCGACGGTGCTGACCGCCGGGCTGCTGGGCCTGGTGACGTATCTGATCGTCAACGGTGTGAGCACGGCGTTCCAGCCGTCCGATGTCGAGGACGCCGCCGCCACCGCGCCGCCGGCGGCGGTGGGCAAGGCCGGCCTGACGCTGTTCGTGTACCTCGAGGTGCTCGACGCCGCCTTCTCGTTCGACGGCGTCACCGGCGCGTTTGCCATCACGTCGGACCCCATCGTCATCGCGCTCGGTCTGGGGTTGATCGGCTCGATGTTCGTCCGGTCGATCACGGTCTACCTGGTCCAGCAGCAGACGCTGGACCGCTACGTGTACCTGGAACACGGAGCGCACTGGGCGATCGGCGCGCTGTCGGTGATCATGCTGCTGTCGATCGAGCCGCGCTATGAGATCCCCGAGGCCGCCACCGCCTCGGTCGGCGTGGTCTTCATCGGGGCGGCGTTCGGATGGAGCGTGCTGCGCAACAGGCGCGACGCCGCCTAGGGCGGTTACGCCTCGATTTGTCCGGCGATGCGGCGTTCGATGCTGGCCCGCGCGGGCGCCGGCAGCACCATCAGCCCGTCGAGTTCCTTGCCGGCTCGCGCGTAGGCGATCTGGCGCTCCTCACGCGTGGCACCCTCGTCCTGCGCCAGGTGCAGCAGGTTCTGGGCGCGGGCCAGTCGCTGTTGTTCGTCTACGGAGAAATCGCTGCGGCGGCGGCGAATCGCCTCGGTTTCGGCGATCTCGAATGCGCTGATGTACTCGTGGACCCCGTCGCGGTAGTCCAGGTACGCCGACCGGTCGCCGGCGAAGTCCTCCGGCCGCTCCGGCCGCAGCAGGTCCGCATGCCGCTTGGCCTTGTGGAACGCGATGGTCAGCGGATCGCGCATGTTGGTCATCAGCGGGAAATCCAGCAGCTTGGCGACGTCGACCTCGTACTCCAGCCACCGCGCATCCGTACGGTCATGTGCGGCAAGCAGTTTCGTGAGGTCCCGGCGATAGTTCTCCTCGTCGCCGTGCGCCCGGCCGGAAGCCTGGGCGACGGCGATCTTGGCCTGCTGTTTGAGCCGGTACCGTTCCTGCCGTCGCTCCGCCCGGCGCTCGTTGGCGGCCACCACCGCCCGCACGCCAGTCCCGATCGCACCCGCGAACGGGAAGATCAGCCACCAGAAGTTCGCGGCGAAATGCAGCACCGGAGTCACCTCGCCAGGATGCCACCGAGAATCGGCGCGCGGGGCGGGCGCAATTACGCCAGCAGCGTTAGTGCCCGCCTTCTTTGAACCGGGCAATGGAGCGCTCGACCTCTGCCTCGGCTTCGGCGCGACCGACCCAGTCCGCCGCCTTGACGTACTTGCCCGGCTCCAGAGCCTTGTACTGCGAGAAGAAGTGCTTGATGACGTCCAGCTGGTAGGACGGCACATCGCCGATGTCTTGGATGTGATCCCAGCGGTGGTCGCCGGCCGGAACACACAGCACCTTGTCGTCACCGCCGGCCTCGTCGACCATCTTGAACATCCCCACCGGCCGCGCCTCGACCAGCACGCCGGGGAACACCGACTCGGGAAGCAACAGCAGCACGTCCAGCGGGTCGCCGTCCTCGCCGAGGGTGTTCTCGATGAAGCCGTAGTCGGTCGGGTAGACCATCGACGTGTAGAGGTAGCGGTCCAGCTTCACCCGCCCCGTCTCGTGATCGACCTCGTACTTGTTCCGCTGGCCTTTCGGGATCTCGATGACCACGTCGAATTGCACTGTCGGACGCTCCTTTGAAGAGAAGTAATTCTGGGTGGACCCGAGTAGATCGGTTCGTCGCGGATCACCCTAGTCGAGCGAGTTTTCCCAGATTCGGCAGAATAGGACCAAACAGTCAGGAGAGTGATGGGTCGTACTCGCTGGCGGAAATCCACCCAGGTGTTCATCGGATTGGCCGTGCTGGCGTTCGTCGCCGCCGTGGTGGCCGCGGCAACCTTCTTCACCTCGGGTGGACACGGCAGCGGCGGCGCACATGTTGCGGTACCGCCGCCGCGGGCACCGATCGTGAAGCCGGGAATGGTGCCCGTCGCCGACACCGCCGAGACGCCCTCGGCCGGTGCGCTGGCGGCCGTGCTGGCCCCGGTGGCCGCCGACCCCAACCTCGGCCGGCTCGGCGGCCGGATCACCGATGCCCTCACCGGCAAGGAACTTTGGCAGGTCGCCGACGACGTGCCCCTGGTGCCGGCGTCGACCAACAAGGCCCTGACGGCGGCCGCGGCGTTGCTGACACTGGATCGTCAGGCCCGCATCAGCACCCGGGTGGTGGCCGGCAGCCAGAACGCCCAGGGGCCGATCGTGCTGGTGGGTGCCGGGGATCCGACGCTGTCGGCGGCACCGCCCGACGTGCCGACCTGGTACCGCGGCGCGCCACGCATCAGCGACCTGGTGGAGCAGATTCACCGCAGCGGCATGACGCCGACGACCGTGCAGGTGGACACCTCGGCGTTCACCGGCCCGACGATGGCGCAGGGCTGGGATCCCGCCGATATCGACAACGGCGACATCGCGCCGATCGAGTCGGTGATGATCGACGCCGGACGCATCCAGCCCAGCACCGTCAACTCCCGGCGGTCCAAGACCCCGGCGCTGGACGCCGGGCGCGAGCTGGCTAAGGCCCTGGGCCTGGATCCCGCCGCGGTGACGATCGCGTCGGCCCCCTCCGGGGCGCGGCAGCTGGCGGTCGTGCAATCGGCGCCGCTGGTCCAGCGGCTCGGCGAGATGATGGATCACTCCGACAACGTGCTGGCCGAATGCATCGCCCGTGAGGTGGCCGCGGCGATCAACCGGCCGCGCAGCTTCGCCGGCGCGGTCGACGCGGTGACCAACCGATTGAGCACCGCGCACGTCGACACCACCGGCGCCATGCTGGTGGACTCGAGCGGCCTGTCGGTCGACGACCGGCTGACCGCCAAGACCCTCGACGGCACGGTGCAGGCCGCGGCGGGGCCGGACCAGCCGTCGTTGCGCGCGCTGCTGGATCTGCTGCCGATCGCCGGCGGCAGCGGGACACTGGCCGACCGCTTTCTCGACCAGGCCACGAATCAGGGACCGGCCGGCTGGCTGCGCGCCAAGACCGGCTCGTTGACGGCGATCAATTCGCTGGTCGGAGTCGTCACCGATCGCACCGGACGGGTGCTGACGTTCGCCTTCATCTCCAACGCCGCCGGCCCCAACGGACGCAATGCGATGGACGCCCTGGCCACCCGGCTGTGGACCTGCGGGTGCGCATGACTCCCCAACCCGACCTGACTCTCGGTACCGCCGTCGACTGGCGGTTCGCGGCGACGGTCGGCGCCCGGTTGGCCCGGCCCGGTCCGCCCGCCAGCGAGTACACCCGCCGTCAGGCGATCGACGAGCTGGCGAATTCGGCGACGAAAGCCGAACCACTCGTGCGCGACGTGACCGGCCTGGCCACCGAGGGCGCGGTGCCGGCGGCCCGCATCGTCGACCGCGGTGAGTGGGTCCGCGCCGCGGCGGACTCGATGCGGGTGATGACGAACGGAGCCGACAAGCCGCGTGGGCTTGTCACCGGCCGGCTCACCGGTGCGCAGACCGGTGCCGTGCTGGCGTTTGTGGCGTCGGGGATTCTCGGCCAGTACGACCCCTTCTTTGCCGACAAAGAGGGCTGCCTGCTGCTGGTGTATCCGAACGTGATCGCCGTCGAGCGCCAGCTGCGGGTCGATCCGGCCGATTTCCGGCTGTGGGTGTGCCTGCACGAAGTGACGCACCGGGTGCAGTTCACCGCCAACCGCTGGCTGCCCCACTACATGTCGGACGCGCTGGCGTTGTTGACCCGCGACACCGGTGACGATTTCGGCCAGGTGGCGGGCCGGCTGGCCGAGTACGTGCGCAACCGCGGTCTCGGCGCCCCGGACGCTTCCGCGTCGGGGATCGTCGGCCTGGTGCGCGCCGTCCAGTCCGAGCCCCAGCGCCAGGCGCTGGATCAGCTCCTGGTGCTGGGCACCCTGCTGGAGGGCCACGCCGACCATGTGATGGATGCGGTCGGCCCCAAGGCAGTGCCGTCGGTGGCGACCATCCGCGGCCGCTTCGACGATCGCCGTCACCGCAAGCCGCCGCCGCTGCAGCGCCTGATGCGCGCCCTGCTCGGCCTGGACGCCAAGCTCAGCCAGTACACCCGCGGCAAGGCGTTCGTCGACCACGTGGTGGACCGGGTCGGGATGCAGCGGTTCAACACCGTGTGGTCCGGCCCCGAAACGCTGCCGCTGCCCGCCGAGATCGAAAACCCCCAGCGATGGATCGACAGGGTCCTGTAGGGCGGCTGCGCGCGGCTGTCGAGGCGTTCGCGAAGGCCTATCTGGCCACCGGGGACCAATGGGGTGTGGCGCTCTCGGGCGGGCCGGACTCGCTGGCCCTCACCGCGGTCGCGGCCCCGCTGCGGCCCACCACGGCGCTGATCGTCGACCACGGTCTGCAGCCCGAGTCGGCCGACGTCGCCGACACCGCGCGCGAGCAGGCGATCGCGTTGGGATGTGTTGACGCCCAAGTCATCCGGGTACGGGTGGGCAATGACGGAGGCCCGGAGGCCGCGGCCCGCGCGGCCCGCTACGCCGCGCTGAGCGCTTACCAGCTCGGCCCGGTGCTGCTGGCGCATACCCTCGACGATCAGGCCGAGACGGTGTTGCTCGGGCTGGGCCGCGGCTCCGGGGCGCGCTCGATCGCCGGGATGCGACCGTATGACCCGCCGTGGTGCCGGCCGCTGCTGGGCGTCCGGCGCGCCGTCACGCATGCCGCGTGCCTCGAACTCGGCCTGACCGCGTGGCAGGACCCGCACAACAGCGACCGCCGCTTCACCCGGTCCCGGCTGCGGCACGAGGTGATGCCGCTGCTCGAGGACGTGCTGGGTGGCGGGGTGGCCGAGGCGCTGGCCCGCACCGCGACGGCGCTGCGGGAGGACACCGAGTTCATCGACACGCTGGCCGCCCAGGCGCTGCCCGGCGTGCAGGCCGATCCCGGCCTGCGGGCCGAGGCGCTGGCCACGCTGGCCGACCCGGTGCGGCGCCGGGTGATCCGGGGCTGGCTGCTGGCCGGCGGGGCGTCCGGGCTGACCGACAAGCAGATCCGCGGGGTGGACGCACTGGTTACCGCGTGGCGCGGACAGGGCGGGGTGGCGGTCGGCTCGGATTTGCGCGGCCAGCGGTTAATCGCGGGACGCCGCGACGGCGTGCTCACGTTGCGGCGTGAGCCTGTGTAAATGACCGCAAATTGTCGTCGCCGTTGGTTGTTCGGCCGCTGGCATGGCACGCTGTGGGCGTGGCCCAGACCTCCTCGGCGATAACGCCCGAGCAGCCCGTGGACCTGTACCCGGGGGATATCAAGTCTGTGCTGCTCACGACCGAGCAGATCCAGGCCCGCATCGGCGAGCTCGGCGGGCAGATCGGCACCGACTATCGCCAGTCCGTCGCCGAGACGGGTGAGGACCTGCTGTTGATCACGGTCCTCAAGGGCGCCGTGATCTTTGTCACCGACCTGGCTCGCGCGATCCCGGTGCCTACGCAATTCGAGTTCATGGCCGTCAGCTCCTACGGGTCCTCGACGTCATCGTCGGGTGTGGTGCGCATCCTCAAGGACCTGGACCGCGATATCAACGATCGCGACGTGCTGATCGTCGAGGACATCGTCGATTCCGGCCTGACCCTGTCCTGGTTACTGCGCAACCTCAAGACCCGCCATCCCCGCTCGCTGCGGGTGTGCACGCTGCTGCGCAAGCCCGACGCGGTCCGGGCCAACGCCGAGATCGCCTACGTGGGCTTCGACATTCCCAACGACTTCGTTGTCGGCTACGGCCTGGACTACGACGAGCGCTACCGCGACCTGTCGTATATCGGAACCCTGGACCCCAGGGTCTACGAGCAGTAGCTAATCCAGTTCCCACGCCGCGGTCACCGAGAAGCTCACCGTCTGCTGACCCGGCTCCAGTGGCACCGCGGTGGCCATGGCTTTGGGCGGCGCCGGTGGTGCCCCGGCTACCGGCGAACCCCCGGTCGACTCCGAGATGGACAGCACCTTGCCCAGCCGCAGCCCGGACAACTGGGCGTACTGGTCGGCCCGGTTCTTGGCGTCGTTGAAGGCTCGCGCCCGGGCGTCCTTGACGAGCTGTGAGTCGTCGGCGATCGAGTAACTGACCGAACTGATTCGGGTGGCGTCACCGCCCGTGCTGACGATCAGCGCGAGCATTCGTGACGCGGCATCGGTCGGGTGGATCTTGACCTGGATGGCGTTGGTGGCGCGGTAGCCGGTGATTGTGGGCTCGGGACTGCCGTATTGCGGCTGCAGCGTCACCTGGGTGGTGCTGATGTCCTTGCGGTCGAGACCGGCACCGACCAGCGCATTGATGACGGCTTGCTGGCGGTCGTTGGTCTGGTTCATCGCCGTGGTGACGTCGGGTGCGCTGAATTCGATGCCGACGTCGGCGGTCAGCGTGTCCGGGACGCCCTGCACTTGCCCGGAGCCCACCACCGTGACCTGACGAGGATTCGCTCCCGGTGCGGGTGCCGCATTGTGGGAATCACACGCCGACACCGTCACAATGGCCAACGCGGCGGTGGCCACGGCCATCGGGTAGCGGACGAAACTCTCAGCGCGGTGTTCGGTCGCCATGCCTGGCACCCTAGCCGTTTGTCGGCTTGCCGCGGGTGATTATCCGGCTCGCGGGGCTTCTGCCCTCGCGAAATTGCGGGCCTCGGATCGTTTTCGCGCAAGGATAACCCCGGCCCGGGCGGGCATGGAAAAATTCACACAACTCTCCAATCATATTGGTTTGCAAACTCTTTCATGCCTAAGACAAAGAGTCGCAGCGTATGAGACTGGCCCTGTGAACAATCTTCGACTCGGTAATGAATTGGCCAGTCCGGGGCTGTCATTGGCGGAGGTGTCGCGTCTAGCGTTTCCAGGCGTCCGATTCAGGGACCGGCCTTCGGTTGCTGAAAGTTCGTGCAAATCAACAGGTTTTGAGGGGGAGATGTGTTTTATCTGAGGGCACAGCCGGACGTCCTGAATGCGGTTGCCGGTGAGCTGCACGGCGTCAATGCGGCGGTGCGAGAAAGAAGTTCGGCCGCGGCAACAACGACGACGGGCGTGGTCCCGGCGGCGGCCGATGTGGTGTCGATATTGACTGCGGCCCAGTTTGCTTCGCACGCGGAGCTCTTCCAGGTCGTCAGCGCGCAAGCTGCGGTGGTCCGGGAGCAGTTGGCGGCAACGCTCGGCATCAGTGCCGGTTCGTATGCCGCCACCGAAATCGCCAACGCCACCGTGGTCGGTTAGGCGAGCAGATGTTGGATTTCGCGCAGCTGCCGCCGGAGATCAACTCCACGCTGATGTATGCGGGGCCCGGTTCGGGCCCCCTGCTGGCCGCCGCGGCGGCCTGGGAGGGGTTGGCCGCCGAGCTTTATGCCGCGGCGGCCAACTACGGGTCGCTGATCACCAGCCTCACCGACGGACCGTGGGAGGGGCCGTCCGCCGCGTCGATGCTGACCGCGGCCGTGCCACAAGTCGAGTGGTTGCTGAACACGGCCGGACAGGCCGAACTGGCCGGCAGCCAGGCCGCGGCAGCCGCCACGGCCTTTGAGGCGGCGTTCGCCGAAACGGTGCCGCCACCGGTGGTCGCGGCAAACCGTACGTTGCTGATGGAGTTGCTGGCGACGAACTTTCTCGGCCAGAACACTGCGGCGATTGCGGCCACCGAGACGCAGTACGGCGAGATGTGGGCGCAGGACGCGGCCGCGATGTACGGCTATGCGGGGGCATCAGCCGCGGCGTCGACCCTGCCGCCGCCCCGGCCGGCAGCGCCCGCGACCAACCCTGCCGGGCAAGCCGGCCAGTCCGCGGCGGTGGCCCACGCGGCGGGCAACAGCGCGGGCAGTAGCACTCAGGGGCTAAACGCGGTGCCCCAAACGTTGTCGTCGCTGGCCGGATCGCCGAGTAATGCCCAGGCGGCTCCGGGATTCAATTTCGGAGGGATCGGCATGAACGCCGAAGGAGATGGGCTTCAGCTAAGCGGTCCGCTGGGCGATCTTTTCGAGGGCCTGACCGGGTCGCAGGTTCTGGATGCCAGCTCGCCGTTCGACGCGTTCATCCGGTTGATCTCGCCGACGCGGCTCTTCACCACCTCGTTCAAGGACATCCAGGGTCTCGCTCAGGGCTTTGCGCCCCAGGCCGCCAAGGCTGCCAGCGAGGGGGCCGCCCACGCGGCGGAGGGTGCGGCGAGGGCTGTTGAGGCTGCGCCGCAAGCACTTTCGGGGGCCTTGGGCAATGCCGCGGGATCGGTGGGTCGGGCGGCATCGGTGGGAGGCATGTCGGTTCCAGCCTCTTGGGCGGGAGCTACGCCAGGGGTCAACCCCGCCGTCGTGACGGTGAACGGCGCTGGTGCTGCCGCGGCGGCGGTGCAACCCGGGACCAATGCCGTCGGGGGGATGCCGCTGATGGGGACCGGCGCCGGGCGGGCCGCAGCGGCCCACTTTGCGCCTCCCCGATACGGTTTCAAGCCCATGGTCATCGCTCACCCCCCGGCGGGAGGGTGATGCGATGGGGTTGCTAGAAGGGTGGGTCGTCGGGCAGAGGCGGCGGGGCCGGGATGTCTGGAGTCCAGTTCGCGGGTAATTCCTCTGGCTCACGCGGATCATTGATCCATGTGCAGAAGGGGCTGGTGCTCGCCGCGCCCTTGAAGGCAAACAGCATGTTGCGCGCATGATTTCGGAACTGTCGAGCTGCGATCTCCTGCTTTCTGGCTTGCGCAAGTTCTCGCCGTGCATCGTTTTCTTGACGTTGCTTTCGATTGTGGCTGCGCGCCTGGGTGATTCGTGACTTTCGCCGCTTGGACGCGCTCCGCCCGCGGGGCGCCGGTGCGGCACACGCGGCCTGGCGCGGTTGTGGAAGAAGGTCATCGCCGGCCGGGCTGGTTTTATATGTGCGACCGGTAGGCGATGTCCAGATGACAGTCCCGTCGGCCAGTTGAGTGTCGCGCCATGCACCGAAAGTCTTGAGTCGATGATGTTGGCGACAAAGGCATTTCAGGTTAGCCGGTGTGGTCAGTCCGCCGGCCGCGGGATTCTCGTGATTGAACGCAATGGTGTGGTCGATGTCGCAAACACCAGCGGGTCGACCACATCCGGGAAAGCGGCAGGTCAGATCCCGGCAGCGGATCGCCCGTTCGAGCGCTGCCGATGGTTGATAACGCAGCACTTCTTGCGCGCTGGTCACCGGATCGGCGACGAGCAGTGAGGCGAACGTCGCCAACTCACGAACCTGCTCCGCGTCGATGACTCCGTACCCCTCCAGGTAGCCGGGCTGCGTGCCCTTGGCCAGGACGGTTTGCTCGCTGGCCACAACGTTGATCACCACCCGTGCGCTGCCTTGATCGCATGCGGAGGCTTCTGCGGGTGCACTGACGGGGCAACCCGATTGCCCGCAAGCGCACCGGAGCCGGTGGCCCTGGGCCAGCGCGGCGAGCGCATCAGCACGGCGTTGATCGAATGTCCGAGGGTCCCCCGGGCACACTTGCTTGGCAAGTTCGGAGAGTCGGCGATCAAAGGTGGCCGCAGCTGCGGCTGCGACCGTGCCGTAGACCTCGGCCATCCCATTGTCGAGGGCATTGATGCCGATGTGTCGCTCGCCGTCGGCGCTCTCGCGTCGCTCACGGGCGGCATCCGGGTCGATGCCGCGCACCGTGGCGTCGACCGCGTTGACGATGCGCTGCCTCGACCAGCTGTGCCAGTTGCGGATACGGGTGGCCAGCGACTGGTCAAGTCGGGCGGCCAGCTCAGCGTCGGTGACCAGATCGGTGCGTCTGATGATCAATTGCACAGTGCGCCAATCGGTTTGCCCTTCGGCCAGAAGAGCTGCGATCTGGGGCAGTCTGGTGTGCAGGGCGTCGGCATCCGACACCAAGTAACTGGCCGCCATGGGCGACAGATTCATGGCGGCCGCCACCTCGGCCGCGGTGTGCTCGAACCCGTCGATCACGGCGTAACCCGGGCGCGGCTCGCTTTGTTCGGTGGCGGCCACCCGATGCCGCAGCAAGGCCGCGACGGCGGCCAGCCGGCGGGCCACCAACATCGACTCCTGTCGGTGTGTGGATTCGACGACCTCGATCAAAGCGACCGGATCGATCATCGTATCGAACATAGGTTCGATTATAGCCGCGGCGTCCGACGAGTCAGCCGGGTCGGCGCGTCACCCGGCCGCCTAAGGCGTGACGAGAATCTTGCAGTGCCGCTCGGGGTCGGCGAGGTCGTCGAAGGCGGCGCCGACCCCGTCCAGGCCCACCTCGCCGGTGATCAATGGGCTGACATCGATCTCGCCCTCGGCCAGCGAGCGCAGCGACTCGGCGAACTCCTCGGGGCCATAGGCCAAACAGAATTGCACGTTGATCTCTTTGGCGATAGCGAAGAAAGGATGAAAAGTGTCGGCCTCCATGCACACCCCGGCCACGACCAGACGGGTGCCCGGGCGCGAGCGCAACACGACGTCGTCGATGATCCCGGGCACGCCGATCGCCTCGAACACCACCGCTGCCTTGACCGTGTCGAATGGCGAACCGTCGGCGGCATCCAGGGTCTGATGTGCGCCCATCGCGGCAGCAAGTTCCCGCCGCTTCACCGAAAAGTCAGATGCCACAATATTTTCCACGCCGCGCGCCCGCAAGGATGCGATGATCGCGATGCCGATCGGGCCGCAGCCCAGCACCAGCGCGGTCTCGCCCGGCTCGATGTTCGACTTGTTGACGGCGTGCAGTCCCACCGCTATCGGCTCGGTCAGGGCGGCGTGTTGGGGGTCCAGGCCGTTGGGCACGGGCAGCAACAGCGGTGCCGAGAGCAGCATCCGCTCGGCGTAAGCGCCGATGGTGTGATTGCTGTAGACGATGGGTTCTACGCCCTTGGCGGACAACAACACCGGAATCGACGTGACGATCGAGCCAAGCGGATACGTGTCGGTGTCGGGTCCGGCCTCGAGCACCTCGGCGCTGAATTCGTGGCCCATGAAGATGTCGTGCTTGAGGTCGACGTTCATGCCGCCGGTGGCGCCCGCCACCCGCTCGGTCATTTCCAGCACCTTCTCGCCGTGTTTGGCGAAATGCAGGTCGGAGCCGCAGATTCCGCAGGCCTTGACCGCCACCAGCACCTGACCGGTTTCGGGTACCGGGTCTGCGACGTCGTCTCGATAGATCATCCGGCCGTCGCGCAGCACCGAGGCGCGCATCAGTTCGCCGCGCCTTCGTGCTCGCCGACGTGCTCGGTGATGGCTTTCACGACGGCCTCACCGGCACGGCCGATCAATTGGTCGCGATGGTCTTTGGCCCAGTCGTGCGAGGCCCGCGATGCCGCCAGTTGCCCCTTGAAGTGCGGAATAACCTTGCGGGCCATCAGGTCATAGCAGTGGTAGGTCGCCTCGGGCGAGGCCCAGTCATGACCGAGCATCAGCAGCGTCCCGAAGCCGCCCGATCGATCCAGCAGGTCCTCGATGTGTGCGATTGCGTCATCGGGTGTGCCGATACAGCAATTCCCTTTGGCCGCATAGTCTTCGACGAACTCGTAAGGAGTTTGCGAACCTTCCACGGTGTTGGCCAGCGGGACGAATCCCGCGGCGCCGAAGTAGTTCGCGAAATCCTGCAGCCCATAAGTACAGTCGTTGATCGCCTGTTCGCGGGTGTCGGCGATGTGCATGATGGACAGCACCCGCCAATCGGTCCGATTCGGTTCGTCCCGCCCGACTTTGGCGGCCTGCTCGCGCACCACGTCCCAGGTGGTCTCCAGCGCGGCGAAACCGCCGGGCACCGACATCGAGAGCGACAACAGTGATGTGCCGAGCGCGCCGGCCAGGCGCGGACCGGACGGCGAAATCATTGCCGCTGTCGAGATTTCGGGATAGGGCCAGGTGTACGGGCGAATGTGCAGCTGTGCGTCGCGCAACGTGAACCAGTCGGTGTGACGGTCGATGCGCTCGGTAGGCCCCGCACGGAACAGTGCCAGGATCGCCTCGAGCGACTCCTGCATCATGTGCCGCTGATCGACCGGATCGATGCCCATCATGTGGGCATCCGACGGCAGTGCCCCGGGGCCGGTGCCGAACATCACCCGGCCTCGGGTCAGGTGATCCAGCAGCACCCAGCGGTCGGCCACCATCAGTGGATGGTGGTAGGGCAGCGAGACCACACCGGTGCCCAGCCGGATGTGCTTGGTCCGCTCCGCGGCGGCCGCGATGAACACCTCTGGGCAGGCGATCAACTCGTAGCCGCCCGAGTGGTGTTCGCCGAACCAGGCCTCGTCGAAGCCCAAGCGGTCCAGGGTAACAACACGTTCCATGTCGTATTCCAGTGCGACCGTGGGTGATTGGCCGGTCGGGTGAAACGGCGTGATGAAGACGCCGAAACGAAGGGGTGCGTTCACCGCAGCTCCAATCCGTCGAGAAATTCCAGCAATGCGGTGTTGACCTCGTCGGGCCGCTCCTGTTGCAGCCAGTGGCCGGCGCCCTCGATCATCAGCTGTCGGTAGGGCCCGGAGACGAGCTCGGCCGCGCGGTCGGCGCGGGTGAAAGCGAGCACGGGATCGGCTGTGCCGCCGATGAACAGGCACGGCACCGAGATCTTCGCGTCGGCGAGGTCGGCGGTGAGCTCCCAGTTGCGGTCGAAGTTGCGGTACCAGTTCAGGCCGCCGGTGAATCCAGTGCGGGAAAACTCGGCGATGTAGTGATCGAGTTCGTCCTGGCTGATCCAATCGGGCAGCTCATCGGGCTCGGGAAGGCGGTCGATGAAGCCCTCCGGGCCCGGTGCCACCATCCGCATTCCCGCGGCCTTGTCACCGTCGGTCCGCAGACCGCCCATCAACCGGCGAATCGCGCGGGCGGGATCGCTGTTGAGTTCGGCGTCGGCGACGCCTGGCTCCTGGAAATACAGGATGTAGAAGAAGTTCTCGCCGAATGTCTTGCGCCAGGCCTGCGTCGGCGCCACCTGCGACCGCGGCGTGGCCGGCACGCTCAGCGCGGCGACGGCCGCGACCCGGTCGGGGTGCAGCAGCGGCGCATGCCACACCACGGGGGCGCCCCAGTCGTGGCCGATCCAGACGGCCCGCTCGGCACCGACGTCGTCGAGCAGGCCGACGATGTCGGTCGTCAGCTCGCGGATGTTGTAGGCCTCGATCGCATCGGGGCGCGAAGACCCGCCATACCCGCGCTGGTCGGGTGCCAGCACGTGATAGCCGGCTTCGGCGAGCACCGGAATCTGGTGTCGCCAGGAGTACGCCAATTCAGGGAAGCCGTGAGCCAAGACCACCACCGGCGCACCGCGGTCGCCGGCTTCGACGACTCGCAGCTGCACCCCGTTGGTCTCTACTAACCGTTCGGTTGATGTGGGCACCAACACACCAAATCACAACCCCTCTGGCCTGAGAAGTATTCAGCGGGGTTGAAAATGCCCGTTCATTTCGCGGCCGGTTCTGGTTGCCTGATAGGCGTGAGACGGCTGGACCACATCGTGTTGTGGACGAACAATGTTCAGGCATCGATGGACTTCTATACGAACGTGATAGGGCTGACGCCGGTGCGGTTCGACGAGTTCGCTGCCGGCGAAGCACCGTTTCCGAGCGTGCGGGTGTGCGAGGACTCGATCATCGACCTGATGCCGGTGGCCGGCATCGGCGCCACCGACGTCCTGACCAAGGTCGCCGGCAGCGCCGGCCATCCGGTCAACCACGTCTGCCTGTCGATGTCGCTGCCGGAATACGAGGCACTGGATCGGCGGCTGCAGGCCGCCGGAGTGGACACCAGCGCCCGCCTCGAGCGCAGCTACGGAGCCCGGGGATGGGCGCCGCACATCTACTACTTCTCCGATCCCGACGGCAATGTGATCGAGGCCCGCTATTACGACTAGTCGCTGGACCGGGCGCACGAGCGGTGTCATGCCAGGGGGGCTTCTCCCAATGCGAGGCGTCCCCGAACTCAATTTGCGGTGCTCTGCTCCCTATCGGGAACCGCCGCGCGTTGGTATAGCGGTAGCCTGAACTTTTCCAGCTGCGTGTATCGGGGAAGGACCTGGCCGAAACGGCCGATGATTGATGAACCGGAAAAACGTGATTCGCATAGTCACGGCGATCGCTGTAGTAGTGCTGCTCGGCTGGTCGTTCTTCTATTTCAGCGATGACACCCGCGGATACAAGCCCGTCGACACCTCGGTGGCGATGTCCCAGATCAGTGGGGACAACGTCAAGAGCGGGCAGATCGACGACCGTGAGCAGCAACTGCGGTTGACCCTGAAGAAGGGCAACAACGACACCGACAACTCCGACAAGGTCATCACCAAGTACCCCAACGGCTACGCCGTCGACCTGCTCAACGCGCTGAACGCGAAGAACGCCAAGGTCAGCACCGTCGTCAACGAAGGCAGCATCCTGGGTGAGCTGCTGGTTTACGTGCTGCCGCTGCTGCTGCTGGTCGGGCTGTTCGTGATGTTCTCGCGCATGCAGGGCGGCGCCCGGATGGGCTTCGGCTTCGGCAAGTCGCGCGCCAAACAGCTCTCCAAGGACATGCCCAAGACCACGTTCGCCGACGTAGCCGGTGTCGACGAGGCGGTCGAGGAGCTATACGAGATCAAGGACTTCCTGCAGAACCCGTCGCGGTATCAGGCGCTGGGCGCCAAGATCCCCAAGGGCGTGCTGCTCTACGGGCCGCCGGGAACCGGTAAGACGTTGCTGGCCCGCGCCGTGGCCGGTGAGGCCGGCGTGCCGTTCTTCACGATCTCGGGTTCCGATTTCGTCGAGATGTTCGTCGGCGTGGGCGCCTCCCGGGTGCGCGACCTGTTCGAACAGGCCAAGCAGAACAGCCCGTGCATCATCTTCGTCGACGAGATCGACGCGGTGGGCCGCCAGCGCGGCGCCGGGCTCGGCGGTGGCCACGACGAGCGTGAGCAGACGCTGAACCAGTTGCTGGTCGAGATGGACGGCTTCGGCGATCGCGCCGGGGTGATCCTGATCGCGGCGACCAACCGGCCCGACATCCTCGACCCGGCGCTGTTGCGCCCTGGCCGCTTCGACCGGCAGATCCCGGTGTCCAACCCCGACCTGGCGGGCCGGCGCGCGGTACTTGCCGTGCACTCGAAGGGCAAGCCGATCGCTCCGGACGCCGACCTCGACGGGCTGGCCAAGCGGACCGTCGGCATGACCGGCGCCGACCTGGCCAACGTCATCAACGAGGCCGCGCTGCTGACCGCGCGGGAGAACGGCACCGTCATCACCGGGCCCGCCCTCGAGGAGGCCGTCGACCGCGTGATCGGCGGACCGCGCCGCAAGGGCCGGATCATCAGCGAGCACGAGAAGAAGATCACCGCCTACCACGAGGGTGGGCACACCTTGGCCGCCTGGGCGATGCCCGACATCGACCCGGTCTACAAGGTGACGATTCTGGCGCGCGGGCGCACCGGCGGCCACGCCGTCGCGGTGCCCGAAGAGGACAAAGGCTTGCGCACCCGCTCGGAGATGGTCGCGCAGCTGGTGTTCGCGATGGGTGGGCGCGCCGCCGAGGAACTGGTCTTCCGTGAACCCACCACGGGCGCGGTGTCCGACATCGAGCAGGCGACCAAAACCGCGCGCGCGATGGTCACCGAATTCGGTATGAGCTCCAAACTCGGTGCCGTCAAATACGGTTCCGAGCACGGCGACCCGTTCCTGGGCCGGACGATGGGCAACCAAGCGGATTATTCGCACGAGGTCGCGCGCGACATCGACGACGAGATCCGCAAGCTCATCGAGGCCGCGCACACCGAGGCCTGGGAAATCCTCACCGAATACCGCGACGTCCTCGACACGCTCGCCGGCGAGCTGCTGGAGAAGGAAACCCTGCACCGG
The DNA here is from genome assembly GCF_059812735.1 of Mycobacterium sp. NGS40. Lineage (NCBI taxonomy): Bacteria > Bacillati > Actinomycetota > Actinomycetes > Mycobacteriales > Mycobacteriaceae > Mycobacterium > Mycobacterium sp. NGS40. The sequence goes on along the minus strand of NZ_JCALDG010000011.1, from coordinate 182,920 downwards.
CCCGAGCTGGAACAGATCTTCTCCGGCGTCGAAAAGCGGCCCCGGCTCACGATGTTCGACGATTTCGGCGGCCGCATCCCGTCGGACAAGCCGCCCATCAAGACGCCCGGCGAGCTGGCGATCGAGCGCGGGGAACCGTGGCCGCAACCCGTTCCCGAGCCGGCTTTCAAAGCGGCGATCGCCGCGGCCAGTCAGGCGGCCGAAGCCGCACGCGCCGAGGCCGACCGAAAAGCTCACGGCCCCAATGGTTCTCACGGTGGTCAAGGCACGGGCGATCGCGAGCGCCGGCCCACCCAGCCGGACTACGGCGCGCCGGCCGGCTGGCATGCGCCCGGATGGCCACCGCCACCGCAGCAGCAACAACCCCAAGGCCACTGGTATCCGCCTCCGCCGCAGCCGTATTGGCCCCAGCCGGCCCCGAGTTATCCGGGCCAGCCGAGTCGTGGCCAGGGCCAGGGTCAGCCGTCCTACCCGCCCTATCCCCCCTACCCCCCGCCGGCGCAGCCCAGTCCGGATCCGGCAAGATCGCCTGACCAACCGGATGAGGACGTGAGCCGGCCTCATCCGCCGGCCCGAGGCTGACGAACGGAGATTTCGATGGTGCTGCCGGATACCCGCGCCGCGTTGGATCGCGTCCGGGCGTTCGACCAGGCACGTGCGGAGGCGGCAGTCCGCGAGCTGCTGTACGCGATCGGCGAAGATCCCGATCGAGATGGGCTGCGGGACACTCCGGCCCGCGTGGCGCGCGCATACCGGGAGATCTTCTCCGGTCTGTACACCGACCCCTCCGATGTGCTGAACACCATGTTCGACGAAGATCACGACGAGTTGGTGATCGTGAAGGAAATCCCGCTGTACTCCACGTGCGAGCATCACCTGGTCTCGTTCCACGGGGTGGCCCACGTCGGCTACATCCCCGGCCAGGACGGCAGGGTGACCGGGTTGTCGAAAATCGCGCGGCTGGTTGACCTTTACGCAAAGCGGCCGCAGGTGCAAGAGCGGCTCACCAGCCAGATCGCCGACGCTCTGGTGAATCGGCTCGACCCGCGCGGGGTGATCGTCGTGGTGGAGGCCGAGCATCTGTGTATGGCAATGCGAGGTGTGCGCAAGCCCGGCGCCATCACCACCACTTCGGCGGTGCGCGGGCAATTCAAGACAGATGCCGCCTCACGGGCCGAAGCGCTCGACCTCATCCTGCGTAAGTGAGTTCGCCGCCTGTGCAGGTAGTCGGGGTTGTGAACGTCACTGACGACTCCTTCTCCGACGGCGGGCGCTACCTCTGCGTTGACAACGCCGTCGCCCACGGCCTGGCGTTGGCGGCCGAAGGCGCGGGCATCGTCGACGTCGGTGGGGAGTCGACCCGGCCCGGTGCCACCCGGATCGATCCCCGCATCGAGAGCTCCCGCGTCGTTCCGGTCGTCAAAGAGCTTGCAGCACAAGGCATTACAGTTAGCATCGACACTATGCACGCCGATGTTGCGCGCGCGGCGTTGGAGAACGGTGCGCGGATCGTCAACGACGTCTCCGGTGGACGCGCCGATCCCGCGATGGCACCGCTGGTGGCCGAAGCCGGGGTGCGGTGGGTGTTGATGCACTGGCGATCGGTCTCGTCGGACCGTCCGCACGAGGCCCCGCGGTATCGCGACGTGGTGGCCGAGGTGCGTTCGGAATTGCTGGCCGGCGTCGAGGACGCGGTGGCCGCCGGCGTCGACCCGGCCAAGCTGGTCATCGACCCGGGGCTCGGATTCGCCAAGACGGGACAACACAATTGGGCCTTGCTGCGGGCTTTGCCCGAGTTGGTCGCCACCGGGGTGCCGGTACTCCTGGGTGCCTCGCGCAAACGCTTCCTCGGTACGCTGTTGGCCGGATCGGATGGGGTGCCGCGACCGCCCGACGGGCGCGAAACGGCGACCGCGGTGATTTCCGCGCTGGCCGCCCTCCACGGGGCCTGGGGTGTGCGAGTGCACGACGTACGGGCCTCGGTCGACGCCCTCAAGGTCGTGGACGCGTGGACCCGGACGGAGCGGACGCAGAGCGATGGCTGACCGAATCGAGTTGCGCGGCTTGACAGTTCATGGCCGGCACGGAGTTTACGAATTCGAGCGGGTAAGCGGGCAGGAGTTCGTCGTCGACATCGTGGCGTGGATCGACCTGGCCGCCGCCGCCGCCAGCGACGACTTGGCCGACACCTACGACTACGTCGCCCTGGCCGAGCGGGCCGCCGCGATCGTCGGGGGCCCGTCGCGCAACCTGATCGAGACGGTGGGCGCCGAGATCGCCGACTTCGTAATGGACGACGAACGCGTGCACGCCGTCGAGGTCACCGTGCACAAGCCGCATGCCCCGATCGAGCTGCAGTTCGCCGACGTGGCGGTGGTAATTCGGCGATCGCGCCGCGGCGGGCGTGGTTCGGTGGTTCCGGCGGGCGGTGTGTGATGACGCGCGCCGGCGACGATGCAGAGCGCAGCGATGAGAAGGGGCGGCGCTCATGACCTCGGTCGTACTGTCCATCGGCTCCAACCTCGGGGATCGGCTGGCACGGCTGCAGTCGGTTGTCGACGGCCTCGGCGACGCGCTGCTGGCTGTCTCGCCGGTGTACGAAACCGCCCCGTGGGGGCGGGCGGAGCAGGGCCCGTTCCTCAACGCGGTGCTCATCGCCGACGACCCGGCCCTCGACGGGCAGGGCTGGCTGCGCCGGGCCCAGGAGTTCGAACAGGCCGCGGGCCGGATCCGCGGTGAGCGCTGGGGTCCGCGCACCCTGGACGTGGACCTGATCGCCTGTCACACGGCCGACGGCGAAGTGCTCAGTCGCGAAAACAACCTGACGCTGCCGCATCCGCTGGCCCATCTGCGGGCCTTCGTGCTGGTCCCCTGGTTGGCCGTCGACCCGGATGCCGTGCTCACCGTCGCCGGCGGGCTCCGTCCCGTCGCCGAGCTGCTGGCCGAACTCGACCCCGCCGATCAGCAGGCGGTCCGGTTGTCGGGGCACACGCTCCAGCACTCGTCCGATCCAGAATCGAAGAGCTGATGGGCCCGACCAGAAAACGTGACCTGACGGCCGCGGTGGTCGGCGCTGCTTTTCTGGGATATCTGCTGATCAAGGTGCTGTTTCGGTGGTTTCCGCCGATCACCGTGTGGACCGGTCTGTCACTGCTGGTCGTCGCCATCGCCGAAGCGCTATGGGCGCGCTACGTGCGGGCCAAGGTCAACGACAGGGAAATCGGTGACGGGCCCGGCTGGCTGCACCCGCTTTCGGTGGCCCGCAGCGTGATGGTCGCCAAGGCGTCTGCCTGGGTGGGTGCCCTGGTGCTGGGTTGGTGGATCGGGATCCTGGTGTTCTTCTTGCCGCGGCGATCGTGGTTGCGGGTCGCCGCGGAGGACACCGCCGGAACGGTGGTGGCGGCCGTCAGCGCGCTGGCGCTGTTGGTCGCCGCGCTATGGCTGCAGCATTGCTGCAAGTCCCCGCCACCGGATCCGGCCGACCACGCCGAGGGGGCCGAAAGCTAGGGCGCCCGAGGTTGCGGACCACCACCGGGGCCGGCCCAGAACCACGGGGCCGTTAACGGCGATGAATCAACGAATTAACCCAGGTGAGAATCGCCGGAGTAGCGCGACACGCTCAATGACGTCGCACAGGTACAGTCAGGCCATGACCGTTCTGTCCCGCGGCGCCCGGGTACGGCGCGGCGGCCGCAGGCCGGGGTGGGTGCTCTTGACGACGTTGCTGGTCCTCGCGATAGGCGCCAGTTCCGCACTGGTTTTCACCAATCGCGTGGAACTTCTCAAGCTCGCTGTGATCCTGGCGCTGTGGGCCGCCGTCGCCGGTGCCTTCGTGTCGGTGCTGTACCGCCGGCAAAGCGACGCCGACCAGTCGCGGGTGCGCGACCTGAAGCTGGTCTATGACCTGCAGCTGGATCGGGAGATCTCGGCCCGCCGGGAGTACGAGCTGACCGTCGAGTCCCAGCTGCGGCGCGAGCTGGCCTCCGAGATACGCGCCCAGGCCGCCGACGATCTGGCCGCGCTGCGTGCCGAAGTGGCCGCGCTGCGGACCAGCCTGGAAATCCTGTTCGACACCGATCTCGAGCAGCGGCCCGCGCTGGAGACCCTGGAAACCGACACGCCGCCGGCCCGCGCCTACAGCGACTGGGACCGCAATGGCGAAGGTACGGGTGTCGATTGGGTGACCAGCGATCGCGTCACCTCGGTCCGGGAGGGCGACTCGGTCAGCTCGGCCGAACCCCGCACCGACGAATCCGCGATCATCGACGTGCCCGAAGAACCGCTGCTCCCGCCCCGCTCGCGGGAGCGGGCCCGGTTCCCCTACGAGGGCCAGCAAGAGGCGTCCTACCCGCCGCCGCAGCAGGTCCAGTATCCCGAGGCCCCGCGGTATGTGCCGCCGCAGGAGGTCCCGTTCGCGCCTCCGCCGATGCCCGCCGCGGCTTCGGCCGAGCAGCAGCGATTCGAGCCCCAGCAGTGGCAGCCGGTACCGCCGCCCGAGCCGCCGCCCGGGTTGGTGCCGGACTGGCAGCCGGTCAACGCCGACGGGCTCTGGCTGCCCCCGGGCGCTGTCGGCGCCAACTGGTCCGGCTCCGATGCACCCGACGCTGCCACGCCGCCGGGCCGGCGCCGGCGCCGGTATGCCGACCCCGACGAGCGGGCCGACGGTTCGCCGTTGTCGAACGAACCCCCGGCGCCGGGTGGCGAATCCGGTCGTAGGGCCCGCTCGCGGCACTCCGCGGAGTACCGCGACTACAGCGTCCGGAACTTCATCTCGACAAACGAGCCCGCCGCACCGCCGCCCCCGGCCGCCGCGACCGCACCGCCCCCGCCGCCGCACCCCCGGCAGGGCCAGAACGACGGCGCGCCACCGCCGCCGCGACTGGCTCCCGCGCCACACCTGGAGCCGGCCCCCCGCCACCTGGGCGCGGACGAGGCCCCGGAAGGCGGTGGTGAAGGGCCGCAAACCGGCGGTCAGTCGGTTGCCGACCTGCTGGCTCGGCTACAGGTGCAGCCCTCCGGCGGTGGCCGGCGCCGGCGTCGGGAAGGCTGAGCTGGGACATTCCTCACATTGGGGCCGTGTCCTGAATCGACTAGAGTCTTGATGACCGTCCGGTACCCGGTAGCTGGGACTGGAACGAACGAATCAACATTGTGAGGTCGTCTGCGATGGAGCAGTTCGACGGTTTACGCCCGGCCAGGCTCAAGGTGGGGATCATTTCGGCTGGCCGGGTGGGTACCGCCCTGGGTGTGGCGCTGGAGCGCGCTGAGCACGTCGTGGTGGCGTGCAGTGCGATCTCCCACGCGTCGCGCCAGCGGGCGGCCCACCGATTGCCGGACACCACGGTGGCCTCCCCGCCCGACGTGGCAGCGGCGGCCGAACTGCTGCTGTTGGCGGTTCCCGACAGCGAACTCGCCGGCCTGGTGTCCGGACTGGCCGCCACCTCCGCGGTGCGGCCCGGCACGATCGTCGTGCACACGTCGGGAGCCAACGGCGTCGGGATTCTGGCGCCGCTGACGCAGCACGGCTGCATACCGCTGGCGATTCACCCGGCGATGACGTTCACCGGCTCCGACGAGGACATCAGCCGGCTGCCCGACACCTGCTTCGGCATCACCGCGACCGACGAGGTCGGCCAGGCGATCGGCCAGTCGCTGGTGCTGGAGATGGGCGGCGAGCCGTTCTGCGTCCCCGAGCAGGCGCGCGTCCTGTACCACGCCGCCCTGGCTCACGCGGGCAACCACATCGTCGCCGTGCTCGCCGACGCGCTCGACGCGTTGCGGGCCGCGCTGCGGGGCAGCGAGCTGCTCGGGCAACAAACCATCGACGAGCAGCCCGGGGGCCTCGCCGAACGCATCGTCGGCCCACTGGCCCGGGCGGCGCTGGAGAACACGCTGCAGCGCGGGCAGGCCGCGCTCACCGGTCCGGTCGCCCGCGGTGACGCCGCCGCGGTCGCCGACCATCTGCGCGCGCTCACGCTGGTGGATCCGGAACTGGCCCAGGCCTACCGGGTCAACGCACTGCGCACCGCGCAGCGCGCCCACGCTCCCGAGGCCGTCCTCGAGGTGCTGGCGCGATGAACGCGATGACGGTCCGGCCACCGGCCTTCACACCCGGCAAACTCAACGTCTACTCGGCACCACGCGAGGTATCGGACGTCAGCCGCGCGCTGCGCCACACCGGCCGCCGGGTGATGCTGGTGCCGACGATGGGCGCACTGCACGACGGGCATCTGGCCCTGGTGCGCGCCGCCAAGCGGGTGCCCGGTTCGGTGGTGGTGGTTTCGATCTTCGTGAATCCGTTGCAGTTCGGTGCCGGGGAAGACCTCGACGCCTACCCGCGCACGCTCGACGCCGACCTGGAGCTACTACGCGGTGAAGGCGTCGAGATCGTGTTCGCCCCCACCGCCGCGGCGATGTATCCGGACGGCATGCGCACCACGGTGCAGCCCGGGCCGTTGGCCGGCGAACTCGAAGGTGCTTCGCGACCAACGCATTTCGCAGGAATGCTGACGGTGGTGTGCAAGCTGCTGCAGATCGTGCGCCCGGACCGCGCTTTCTTCGGCGAGAAGGATTACCAGCAACTGGTGCTGATCCGGCAGATGGTTGCCGATCTGAACGTCGACGTGCAAATCGTCGGTGTGCCGATCGTCCGGGAACCCGACGGGCTGGCGATGTCGTCGCGCAATCGCTACCTCGACAGCGAGCAGCGTGAACTGGCCGTGGTCCTCTCGGCGGCGCTGACAGCCGGGGCGCACGCGGCGGCACATGGTGTCCAGGCCGCGCTGGACGCGGCCCGCGCGGTGCTCGACGCCGCGCCCTCCGTCGCGCTCGACTACCTGGTGTTGCGCGGCACCGAGCTGGGGCCGGATCCTCTCGGGGGTGCCGGCCGGCTGCTGGTCGCCGCCCGGCTGGGCACCACGAGACTGCTGGACAACGTTGCAATCCAAATCGGTAATCTCGCCGGCACCCCTGGGGGGCCGGACGGGCATGTTGAATCACCTTGGAGGAATTGATGTTTCGCACGATGCTGAAATCGAAGATCCACCGCGCCACTGTCACGCAGGCTGATCTGCACTACGTCGGCTCGGTGACGATCGACGCCGACCTGATGGACGCGGCCGACCTGCTCGAGGGTGAACAGGTGACCATCGTGGACATCGACAACGGCGCCCGCCTCGTCACCTACGCGATCACCGGCGAGCGTGGCACCGGCATCATTGGAATCAACGGTGCGGCAGCACATCTCGTGCACCCCGGCGACCTGGTGATCCTGATCGCCTACGGCACGATGGAGGATGCGCAGGCGCGTGCCTACCAGCCGCGCATCGTCTTCGTCGACGCCGATAACAAGCAGATCGACCTGGGCAGCGACCCGGCATTCGTGCCCGATAATGCGGCTGAACTACTCAATCCCCGGATGGGCGCGCGATAGCCGTGCTGCTGGCGATCGACGTCCGCAACACGCACACCGTCGTCGGGCTGCTGTCCGGCGCCAAGGAGCACGCAAAAGTCGTGCAGCAGTGGCGGATCCGCACCGAGTCCGAGGTCACCGCGGACGAACTAGCCCTGACCATCGACGGCCTGATCGGCGACGACTCCGAGCAGTTGACCGGGGCCGCGGCGCTGTCCACCGTGCCGTCGGTGCTGCACGAGGTGCGGGTCATGCTCGACCAGTACTGGCCGTCGGTGCCGCACGTGCTGATCGAGCCCGGCGTGCGGACCGGGATCCCGCTGCTGGTCGACAATCCGAAAGAAGTGGGCGCCGACCGGATCGTCAATTGCCTGGCGGCCTTTCAGAAATTCGGTAAACCCTGCATCGTCGTCGACTTCGGATCGTCGATCTGTGTGGACGTGGTGTCGGCCAAGGGCGAGTTCCTCGGCGGCGCCATCGCGCCCGGAATACAGGTCTCCTCGGATGCCGCCGCGGCCCGCTCTGCCGCGCTGCGCCGGGTCGAGCTGTCCCGGCCCCGATCGGTGGTCGGCAAGAACACCGTCGAGTGCATGCAGGCCGGCGCGGTGTTCGGTTTCGCCGGACTGGTCGACGGCCTGGTGGGGCGCATTCGCGAAGACGTCGACGGCTTTTCCGGCGACGACGTGGTGATCGTGGCGACCGGCCACACCGCGCCGCTGCTGCTGTCCGAGCTGCAGACCGTCGCCCAATACGACCGGCATCTGACGCTGCACGGGCTGCGACTGGTCTTCGAGCGCAACCGCGACGCCCAGCGCGGCCGGCTGAAAACCGCACGCTGACTTTTCTCTAGCCGCGAGTGTGCGCGTACGGCGCCCTGGCAGCACACTCGAAGCCACCAGCGCACTCCCGACACCTGCGGCGGGCCCGCCGCGATGTCATTTAAGCTGGCACGTCGTGAGTGCCGCCGATCAAGACCTCCCCGAGCAGTTCCGGATTCGCCGGGATAAGCGCGCTCGTCTGTTGGCCGAGGGGCATGACCCCTACCCGGTGGCCATCGAACGCACCCACACGCTGGCACAGGTCCGCGCCGCATACCCCGACCTGGCGGTCGACACCGCGACCGACGACATCGTCGGTGTGGCGGGACGGGTCATCTTCGCCCGCAATTCCGGCAAATTGTGTTTTGCGACGCTGCAAGACGGTGACGGCGCCACGCTGCAGGTAATGATCAGCCTGGACAAGGTCGGCCAGGATTCGCTGGACGCGTGGAAAGCCGATGTCGACCTCGGCGACATCGTCTATGTGCACGGCAACGTGATCAGCTCACGACGCGGCGAATTGTCCGTGCTTGCCGATTCCTGGCGGATCGCAGCCAAGTCGCTGCGGCCGCTGCCCGTCGCGCACAAGGATATGAGCGAGGAATCGCGGGTGCGGCAGCGTTATGTCGACCTGATCGTGCGCCCCCAAGCGCGCGAGGTGGCAAGGCAGCGAATCGCCGTTGTCCGCGCCATACGCAACGCGCTGGAACGGCGTGGGTTTCTCGAAGTCGAAACACCAATCTTGCAGACGTTGGCGGGTGGCGCCGCTGCTCGGCCGTTCATCACACATTCCAATGCGCTTGACATCGATCTCTACCTGAGGATCGCACCGGAACTGTTCCTCAAGCGATGCATCGTCGGTGGATTCGACAAGGTCTTCGAGCTAAATCGCGTCTTCAGAAACGAAGGTTCTGATTCGACGCATTCTCCGGAATTCTCGATGTTGGAGACGTACCAGACGTACGGAACCTATGACGATTCGGCACTCGTCACGCGAGAGCTTATTCAAGAGGTGGCCGACGAGGCGATCGGTACCCGACAACTCTCGTTGCCAGATGGCAGTGTCTACGACATAGACGGAGAATGGGCGTCGATACAAATGTATCCGTCGCTGTCAGCGGCACTCGGTGAAGAGATCACACCGCAGACCACGGTCGAGCGGCTGTGGACCATCGCGGACCGGCTGGGAGTCGAGATACCCGAGGATCGCGGCTACGGACACGGCAAGCTCGTCGAAGAATTATGGGAGCACGCGGTGGGTAATACGCTGACCGCGCCGACGTTCGTCAAGGATTTCCCTGTCGAGACAACACCTTTGACTCGACAGCACCGCAGCATCTCGGGTGTGACCGAGAAGTGGGATCTGTATGTGCGCGGAGTGGAACTGGCCACCGGGTACTCCGAATTAAATGATCCGGTCGTGCAGCGCGAACGATTCGCCGAACAGGCGCGCGCCGCCGCGGCCGGTGACGACGAGGCCATGGTGCTTGATGAAGACTTTCTCGCGGCGCTCGAGTATGGGATGCCGCCAACCACCGGAACGGGAATGGGTATCGACCGGTTGTTGATGACTTTGACCGGCCTGTCAATTAGAGAGACAGTTTTGTTCCCGATTGTTCGACCGCACTCCAGCTGAAAGCCCAACGCTGCGTTGCGCTCAGATTGAGTATGCTGCGTTCATATGGCAGATTAGTGACCGGGGAGTGGGTCCAAACTGCCCAGCAACTGCTCAGGAAGAACGCGAGGGTAAACTAATGGCGAAAAAAGTCACCGTCACCTTGGTTGACGATTTCGACGGTGCGGGTGCCGCCGACGAAACCGTCGAATTCGGGCTTGACGGGGTGACCTATGAGATTGATCTTTCAACGAAGAATGCGGCGAAACTCCGCGGTGATCTGAAGCAGTGGGTGGCAGCCGGCCGCCGCGTCGGGGGTCGTCGTCGGGGGCGTTCCGGAACGGGGCGGGGGCGCGGGGCCATCGACCGCGAGCAGAGCGCCGCGATCCGCGAATGGGCCCGCCGAAATGGACACAACGTGTCGACGCGCGGGCGTATCCCGGCGGACGTGATCGACGCATTCCACGCGGCCACCTAACAAAGCGTTAACCGGCGCCCGGTCGCAAGGCCTGGGCGCCGGTTCTGTTTTCGCTGGCGGCGAAACGATCATCGGCGCTCGGGGGAAACGATTTTATGGTTAGTCTCGTTTCTCCAGCTATGGCTCCGTCGTGACAGGGATTCCCCGCCACGGAGCGGACCAGGCCCGAACGGCAAGGCACCGCAAGGTTAGAACCCGGACGGGCCGACCATTACAGTGGACACCAGGTACGCGTGGCGGCCCCTGTGCCGAGAACGATGAAGTACCGATGGTGAGGGAGAGCAGGTAACCACCGATGTTCGAAAGATTTACCGACCGTGCCCGCAGGGTGGTCGTCCTGGCCCAAGAAGAGGCCCGGATGCTCAACCACAACTACATCGGCACCGAGCACATCCTGCTGGGTCTGATTCACGAAGGTGAAGGCGTCGCCGCGAAGTCGCTGGAGTCGCTTGGGATCTCGCTCGAGGGCGTCCGCAGCCAGGTCGAGGAGATCATCGGCCAGGGCCAGCAGGCTCCGTCCGGGCACATCCCGTTCACCCCGCGTGCCAAGAAGGTTCTCGAGCTCAGCCTGCGCGAGGCGCTGCAGCTGGGCCACAACTACATCGGCACCGAGCACATCCTGCTGGGCCTGATCCGTGAGGGCGAGGGCGTGGCCGCGCAGGTGCTGGTCAAGCTGGGTGCCGAGCTGACCCGGGTGCGCCAGCAGGTGATTCAGCTGCTCAGTGGCTACCAGGGCAAGGAGGCCGCCGAGGCCGGGACCGGTGGTCGCGGTGGCGAGTCCGGCAGCCCGTCGACCTCGTTGGTGCTCGACCAGTTCGGGCGCAACCTGACGGCTGCCGCGATGGAAGGCAAGCTGGACCCCGTCATCGGCCGCGAGAAGGAAATCGAGCGGGTGATGCAGGTGCTGAGCCGGCGCACCAAGAACAACCCGGTGCTAATCGGCGAGCCCGGCGTCGGCAAGACTGCCGTCGTCGAGGGCCTGGCGCAGGCCATCGTGCACGGCGAGGTGCCCGAGACGCTGAAGGACAAGCAGCTCTACACCCTCGACCTGGGGTCGCTGGTCGCCGGCAGCCGCTACCGCGGTGACTTCGAGGAACGCCTGAAGAAGGTGCTCAAGGAGATCAACACCCGCGGCGACATCATCCTGTTCATCGACGAGCTGCACACCCTGGTGGGTGCCGGTGCCGCCGAGGGCGCGATCGACGCGGCGTCGATCCTCAAGCCGAAGCTGGCCCGCGGCGAGCTGCAGACCATCGGCGCCACCACGCTCGACGAGTACCGCAAGTACATCGAGAAGGACGCCGCCCTGGAACGCCGCTTCCAGCCCGTGCAGGTGGGCGAGCCGACGGTGGAGCACACCATCGAGATCCTGAAGGGGCTGCGCGACCGCTACGAGGCGCACCACCGGGTTTCGATCACCGATTCCGCGATGGTCGCGGCCGCCACACTGGCCGACCGCTACATCAACGACCGGTTCCTGCCGGACAAGGCGATCGACCTGATCGACGAGGCGGGCGCCCGGATGCGCATCCGCCGGATGACCGCGCCGCCAGACCTGCGCGAGTTCGACGAGAAGATCGCCGAGGCGCGCCGGGAGAAGGAATCGGCGATCGACGCCCAGGACTTCGAGAAGGCCGCCAGCCTGCGCGACCGGGAGAAGCAACTGGTCGCCCAGCGGACCGAGCGCGAAAAGCAGTGGCGTTCAGGTGATCTCGATGTGGTTGCCGAGGTCGACGACGAGCAGATCGCCGAGGTGCTGGGTAACTGGACTGGCATCCCGGTGTTCAAGCTCACCGAAGCCGAGACCACGCGCCTGCTGCGCATGGAGGAAGAGCTGCACAAGCGGATCATCGGCCAGGTGGATGCGGTCAAGGCCGTCTCCAAGGCGATCCGCCGCACCCGCGCCGGGTTGAAGGACCCCAAGCGCCCGTCCGGTTCGTTCATCTTCGCCGGCCCGTCCGGTGTCGGTAAGACCGAGCTGTCCAAGGCGCTGGCCAACTTCCTGTTCGGCGACGACGACGCGCTCATCCAGATCGACATGGGCGAGTTCCACGACCGGTTCACCGCGTCGCGGTTGTTCGGTGCCCCGCCGGGATACGTCGGCTACGAAGAGGGCGGTCAGCTCACCGAGAAGGTGCGCCGCAAGCCGTTCTCCGTGGTGCTGTTCGACGAGATCGAGAAGGCACACCAGGAGATCTACAACAGCCTGTTGCAGGTCCTCGAGGATGGCCGGCTGACCGACGGGCAGGGGCGCACGGTCGACTTCAAGAACACCGTGCTGATCTTCACGTCCAACCTCGGTACGTCGGACATCTCCAAGCCCGTCGGCCTGGGCTTCACCCAGGGCGGCGGCGAGAACGACTACGAGCGGATGAAGCAGAAGGTCAACGACGAGCTGAAGAAGCACTTCCGCCCGGAGTTCCTCAACCGCATCGACGACATCATCGTCTTCCACCAGCTGACTCGCGACGAGATCATCCAGATGGTCGACCTGATGATCGGCCGGGTCGCAACCCAGCTCAAGGCCAAGGACATGGCTCTGGAGCTGACCGACAAGGCCAAGTCGTTGCTCGCCAAGCGCGGCTTCGACCCGGTGCTGGGTGCTCGCCCGCTGCGGCGCACCATCCAGCGCGAGATCGAGGACCAGCTGTCGGAGAAGATTCTCTTCGACGAGGTGGGCCCCGGCCAGGTGGTCACCGTCGATGTGGACAACTGGGACGGCGAAGGTACCGGCGAGGACGCGAAGTTCACGTTCACCGGAACCCGCAAGCCGCCGGCCGAGCCGGAGCTGCAGAAAGCCGGAGCGCACGCCGCTCCCGAGAACCAGTAGCACTACCGCAAACGGGTGGTTAGTCTCTGACCGGACTAACCACCCGTTTGCTGTGCTGAGGGCTCAGGGGCTTACCTGTGCTGATCGTCACCACCAATGATCTCCCAGGGCGCGGGCTTCAAGGCCATGTTCGGCGCGGAGCTGCAGGGATGACCAAGAATCTGGCCGAAAGCCGCAACGAGGCCCCAAACCAAGCAAGGGCCGGCTGATTTCCGAGGCACGCAACCGCGGCGGCAACGCCATCGTCGCGATGCGCTTCGACGCCACCGAAATCGGGCGACATCTGGACCGAGATCTGCGCCTACGGCACGGCTGTCGAGGCGGTGCCGGTCACCGACGGGGCCAAATACACGGCCAGCCAGCTCGGCTACGGTGGCGGCCCCGCGCAGCAGTGATTGTTTGTTCCATCGTGCCGTCCGTTTAGACTGACGGCTGTTAACTGTTTTTACGACGGGCTATGGAATCTGGTGGAATTCCAGAACGGTCGCGCCACTGTAGAAAGTCAGACCCGGAACCCGTCACCAACGTGGGACGCGTCATTCCCAGAAGGAGTCAACAGTGTCCAGTTCCGAGACGACCGGCACCCGTTCGATTGATTTGTCGGCGGCCCATGCCGCGCTCTGGTTGGCGGCAACCGCTTTCCTGGCGTTATTGGCTCTTTACTTCGTCGGTGTCGATCAGGGCGCGGTGTCGCTGTTCGGCAGCGACACGCATGTGCACGAATTCGTGCACGATGCGCGTCATCTCCTCGGCTTCCCCTGCCACTGACCCGGCGTGGAGAAGCGTCTGATCGGACGCGGGCTGCTGGCGGGCGCAATCGGCGCCGTGCTGGCCTTCATCTTCGCCCGCGTGTGTGCCGAACCCGTCATTGCCCGCGCGATCGAATTCGAGGACGGTCGAACCGACGCCGAGAACGCCCACGGCGTGCACGAACATGGCGCCGAGCTGTTCACCCGTGGCGTGCAGGCCAACCCCGGCCTCGGTTTCGGGGTGCTGATCTTCGGTCTCGCGATGGGCGCATTGCTCGCGGTGGTGTTCTGCGTCGTGTATGCCCGCCTGACAGGTCGTGCGGGAAGCCCTGCGCCACGCCAGCTTTCGCTGCTTCTGTCGGCCGGCGCGTTCGTGGCGGTGTACCTGGTTCCGTTCGTGAAATATCCGCCGAATCCGCCGGCCGTCGGCCAGTCCGACACGATCGGGGCCCGCACCGGTTGGTACCTGGCGATGGTGGTGGTGTCGGTGGTGCTGGCGATCGCGGCGGTATGGCTGGCCGGGCGGTTGACCGACCGGTTCGGTGCCTGGAACGGACGGCTGCTCGCCGCCGGGGCATACCTGGTGGCCGTCGCGGTGGTGATGGTGCTGCTGCCCACCGTCGACGAGACGCCCGAACCGTTGCGCGACGCCTCGGGCGCGATCGTCTATCCCGGCTTTCCCGCTGATGTCCTCTACGAATTCAGGTTGCTGTCGCTGGGCACGCAGCTGTTGCTCTGGGTGAGCATCGGCGTGGTCTTCGCGACCCTGGCAGGGCGGTTGCTTCCAGAGCGCGCAGAAAGCGGACGGGTATCGAGCGCCGCGGTCTGACGCAGGTCGTGCGGCTGGTAATGGTGTCGCACGCTATGACCGATGCGATGGCGGCCGTGCGCTTTGCAGCCGACGAGCCGCTCAACGACGCCGGCCGTCGACAGGCCGAAGCCGTTGCGGGCCTTGACATTCGCGGCGCCCGGCAAATTGCCGGCCCCGAGCTGCGCGCGCGCCAGACCGCGCAGCTGCTGGGTCTGGACGCGGTGACCGAGCCGCGGCTGGCCGACCTCGATTGCGGGCGTTGGCGTGGACAGACCCTCGAAGCCGTCCCCGCGGCCGACCTGGAAGCGTGGCGCAACGATCCGGCTCAGGCGCCGCACGGTGGCGAGTCCATCGTCGAGTTCACCCAGCGGGTCGCCTGCTGGCTGGTGTCGTTGACCGAAGGCCCGTCGCGGACCGTTGCGGTCACCCATCCCGGGGTCATCCGCGCGGCGATCCTGACGGCTCTCGAGATATCACCGAAGTCGTTCTGGCGCTTTGACATTGCCCCGCTGAGCCGTACGACGATGCACTATCGAAACAGCCGGTGGACGTTGCGGCTGCAGTGACTACTGCGGCGCGACCAGAGCGAAAGTCTTCTTGGCCACTCCCAGCATCCAGCCGGTCACCTTCGGGCCGTGGTCGCGGGGCCAGTTCAGCTGGAAACTGACCACCCACGGCTGCTGCGTCTTGTCGACGGCGTACCAGCTGAAGGTCAGATCGCCCGGCAGCCCACCGGCTTTCGCGCCGATGTACGGCCACACATTTCGGTCCAGCTGGATACCCGACACGGCCGACAGGATCTGCTTGACGGGTGCGGCCTCGCCGACGGCGTCGGCCTGCAGCGCGGCGTGCACCCGGCAGATGTCCTCGGCGCTGCCGTACCACTCCGCTCCCGAGGCCGAGGCCGGGGTGTGGGCGCGAGCCGGATCAGGTTGGTAGGGAGCAGAATTCGCCTGTGCCAGCAGCTGGGCGCGGACCTGCGGGGTCGCGTTCTGCCACTGGCTGCGCAGATCCGGCTCGCCCCAACCGATTGAGAACAGCTCGTACATCGTGGGGAACGGCGTCATGCTGGCCGGATCGTGATGGCCTGCCGTGGCGAGCGCGGATTCGATGGCGTGCTTGCCTAATCGTTCGATCAGCAGGTCGGTGGCCATGTTGTCGCTGTTGGCGATCATCTTCTCGGCCGCGGTGCGCACCGAAACATGGTCGCTGGGAGCAAGTCCCAGGCCCGAAGAGCCCACCGCCTTGCTCTTGTCGGTAACGGTCAGCTGATCGTCCCAGGACACCGTGTGGTTGCGCACCGCGCCGGCCAGGGCGTGCAGCACGTACAACTTGAAAATCGATGCCAGCGGCAGAGATTCAACGGTATTGGTTCCCATCACGGGATCGCAGTGGCCGTCATCGACCTTGGCGACCTGGTAGGAGTACCGCGCACCTGTCTTGCTCAGCGTCGCATCGATGTCATGCCATGAGGTGATCGTCGGGGACAACGTGTCGAGCTCGAATCGATCAACCCGGCCGATGTCGTCGGTGTGGATCCGGATGTCTTGCCGCGCTCCGTAAGACGAGGTGAGGTGCAGCGTGGCAACGCTGGCGCTGATGTCTACCCCATCCAAGGTGAACGGGCGATCCCACCAGAGTTCTTCCATGGTCTTTTCGACCGAGTCCACCTCGTCGGGCGCGGCAAGCGTGCGCACTCCGATCGGTCCGATCGGCCAGTCGGAGTTGAGCATGTCGACGGTCTGCTGGGCCCGTAGTCCCGGGGGTGTCCGGGTGTCGATCGCCCGTCCCGGATTGGCCGCGTTCGCCTGCGGTGACGGCGAAGGCGAGCAACCCGGAGCCAGGGTGGCGACCAGCGCGGCGGCCGCCGTCACGGCCAGCGCGCGTCGGTGTGCGGGGTGTCGCCTATTCAGTCGTCTTGCTCCCCGCAACGTCCATGACAACCTCGAATTCCAGCAGCGACGCACCGGTCGCCACCGGGTTGGCGCGCTGACCAGCATGGGCTTCGACGGCGGGCCCATTTGCCCACGCCTGGAATGCTTCATCGGACTCCCAGTGTGTCACGACGAAGTAGCGGTTCTCGCCCTTTACCGGGCGCAGTAGCTGAAAGCCGAGGAAGCCGGGCTGGTTGTCCACCGCGTGGGCGCGGTGGGCGAAGCGCTTTTCCAGCTCAGGGCCAGCGTCGGCGGGCACTTCAATTGCGTTGATCTTCACCACTGGCGGCATGTTCGCCAGGCTACCCCGCCCCCTGCCCTGTCCTGCTCCTGGGCGGGCCACGCAAGATGGTGCTATGCCCACCGATCTGTTGACCTGCCAGGGCGGGCGAGGCGAGCCGTTGATACTGGTGCACGGCCTGATGGGTCGCGGCACCACCTGGTCGCGCCAGCTGCCATGGATGACCCGGTTGGGCACCGTCTACACCTACGATGCGCCGTGGCATCGCGGCCGCGACGTGGCGGACCCGCACCCGATCAGCACCGAACGCTTCGTGGCCGACCTCGGCGACGCGATCACCACATTGGCGACGCCGGTGCGGCTGGTGGGACATTCGATGGGGGCACTGCACTCCTGGTGTCTGGCCGCCCAACGCCCCGAACTGGTTTCGGCGCTGGTGCTCGAGGACATGGCGCCTGACTTTCGCGGCCGCACCACGGGTCCGTGGGAGCCGTGGCTGCATGCGCTCCCCGTCGAATTCGGCACCGCCGAACAGGTTTACAACGAATTCGGGCCGGTTGCCGGCCGGTATTTTCTGGAGGCCTTCGACCGCACCGACACCGGTTGGCGGCTGCACGGTCACACCTCGAGATGGATCGAGATCGCCGCCGAATGGGGCACCCGGGACTACTGGGAGCATTGGCTGGCGGTCCGGGCGCCGGCGTTGCTGCTCGAGGCCGGCAACTCCGTCACGCCGCCCGGCCAGATGCGCGATATGTGCGAAAAGCATTTGGCCGCGACGTATTTAGCGGTTCCCGAAGCAGGCCATCTGATTCACGACGAAGCGCCCGATGTCTACCGTCACGCGGTCGAGTCATTCCTCGCCGGCTAATCCGAACCGGCCGTCGCGCGTCTGTGTGACCAGGCCGTCGGCAAGCAGCGAATACAACGCCCGGTCGCGTTGGGCGGTATCGGTGAGCCACGCCACATCCAGCTCTGCTCGAGTGACCGGAGAGTCGTTGGCGCGCAAGATATCCAACAACCGGCCGCGAACTTGACGATCCGTTCCGGCATACGTCTGGATGCGGCGGGCCGGCCCCTGTGCGGGAGGAAAGCCGGCTTGCCGCCACGCGCAGTGCTCGAGCGGACACAACCCGCAGCGCGGCGTGCGCGCAATGCACACCGTTGCACCCAGTTCCATCAGTGCTACCGAAAACTGCGGGGCCGTAGCGTCATCCGGCAACAGCGCCGCGACGTCGGCAAGATCGCGGGTGGTCGACGCCGGACCGGCGTCGGCCAGGCCGTGCACGGCTCGGGCGACCACCC
This sequence comes from Mycobacterium sp. NGS40, assembly GCF_059812735.1. Classification (NCBI taxonomy): domain Bacteria; kingdom Bacillati; phylum Actinomycetota; class Actinomycetes; order Mycobacteriales; family Mycobacteriaceae; genus Mycobacterium; species Mycobacterium sp. NGS40. The sequence goes on along the minus strand of NZ_JCALDG010000011.1, from coordinate 164,728 downwards.
GTCGCACATTGGTGTCAACCACCGGCACCCGCTTGCGGTAGGCGAAGCACGCCACGGCTCGCGCCGTGTAGGTGCCGATACCCGGTAGTTCCAACAGGGTTTCGACGTCATCGGGGACGACGTCGCCGTGATCGCGCGCGATGACGATCGCACATTCGTGCAGCCGCTTGGCCCGCCGCGGGTAGCCCAGCTTGCCCCAGGCCCGCAGCACGTCGGCCGCGCTGGCCGCGGCGGTCGCCGACGGAGTGGGCCAGCGGCGCACCCAGTCCGTCCAGATCGGCAGCACCCGGGCCACCGGAGTCTGTTGCAGCATGAACTCGCTGACCAGGATCTGCCACGCGTCCACACCCGGTTCCCGCCAGGGCAGATCGCGGCGCGAGCGCTCGTACCACCCCAGAAGTTCATCCGCCGGGATTTGCCCCTGGCTAGTCATCGGCGCCCGCGGCACGCCAGAATGTCTCCCATGCCCAACTCGAATCCGGTATCCGCATGGAAAGCACTCAAAGAGGGTAACGAGCGATTCGTTGCCGGTCAGCCCGCGCACCCCAGCCAGAGCGTCGAGCATCGCGCCAGCCTGGCCGCGGGTCAAAAACCCACGGCGGTTGTGTTCGGTTGTTCCGACAGTCGGGTGGCCGCCGAGCTCATCTTCGACCAGGGCCTGGGCGATATGTTCGTGGTTCGCACCGCCGGACAGGCCATCGACTCGGCGGTGCTCGGGTCCATCGAGTTCGCGGTGTCGGTGCTCGACGTCCCGTTGATCGTCGTCCTCGGCCACGACAGCTGCGGCGCCGTCAAGGCCGCGATCGGCGCGGTCGATGACGGGGCGATCCCGGCCGGCTTCGTGCGCGACGTGGTGGAGCGGGTCGCGCCGTCGATCCTGATCGGCCGGCGCGACGGCCTGAGCCGCGTCGACGAATTCGAGGCGCGGCACGTCAGCGAGACGTTGGCCCAGCTCACCTCGCGTTCCGCGGCCATCGCGGAGCGGGTGTCGGCGGGCACCCTGGCGCTGGCCGGGGTTACCTACCACCTCGCCGACGGGCGCGCGGCGTTGGTCGACCACATCGGCGACATCGGCGAATAACGGGCCGCTGACGCCCTCATCACAAGGCCGCGAACAGGGGCCTAACACGATCCAAGGCCAGCTAACATCGCGACACGCCGGGCCGGGTCGGGCAAATCGGTGTGACCTGGACTTATGGTGTGACCGTGCTGGATCTGGAACCGCGTGGCCCGCTACCCACGGAGATCTATTGGCGGCGCAGGGGGCTGGCCCTGGGGATCGCGGTCGTCGTGATCGGCATCGCTGTCGCCATTGTCATCGCCTTTATGGGCAACAGCGCGGGCGCCAAGCCCGCCAGCGTGAACAAGGCCGGGCCGGGCCAAAGCACCCCGGCAGCACCACCGCCGCAAGCGCCGCCCCCGCCGGGGCAGGAGGGCGTCACCCCGGTCCCGCCCGCGCAGGGGCAAAACCCCGAGGCCCCGACGCCGACCGCCGCGGTGCAGCCGCCGCCGGTGCTCAAGGAGGGCGACGACTGCCCGGACTCGACGCTTGCCGTCAAGGGGCTGACGAACGCCCCCCAGTACTTCATCGGTGACCAGCCGAAGTTCACAATGGTCGTCACCAACATCGGCCTGGTGGCCTGCAAGCGCGACGTCGGCGCCGCTGTCCTGGCCGCCTACGTCTACTCGCTGGACAACAAGCGGCTGTGGTCCAACCTGGACTGCGCGCCGTCCAACGAGACCCTGGTCAAGACCTTCACGCCGGGCGAGCAGGTGACGACGGCGGTGACCTGGACGGGGATGGGTTCCTCGCCGCACTGCCCGCTGCCGCGGCCGGCGATCGGCCCGGGCACCTACAACCTCGTCGTGCAACTGGGCAACCTGCGCTCGATCGCGGTGCCGTTCATTCTGAACCAGCCGCCGCCCCCGCCGGGGCCGGTGCCGGGTCAGCCGGCGGTGCCCCAGCCCGAGGCTCCGCCCGGGGCTGCTCCCGGTCCGTCGCCCGCCGGCTAGTCAGTTGAGCGGGTCGGCGATCGTCGACTCCGCCAACTGCGACAGCCCTTCCCGCACATGGCGGGCCCACATCGAGCCGATGCCGTCGACCGATTGCAGGTCGTTGGCGCTGGCCGCCAGCAGACCCTGCAGCGTCCCGAAGTTGCGGACCAACAGGTCGACGTGGGCGAACTGCAGCCGGGGGATACCGGCCATCGCGCGGTAGCCACGGGGGCTCAGCGCCGAATCCTGCGCCTCCGTCGTCGTCGGATAACCGAAAACCTTTGCCAGCGAGGTAATTTCGAGCAGCTCGGTGTCCGACAACGCGTCCAGCTCGTCCAGTGTCGCGATCATCTGCGCATCGGACAGCGGCTCGGGGCTGGCGTGGTAATCGCGCACGATCAATTCCCGGTCGGTGTCGTTGCCGCCCAGCAGCTCTTCGAGCTGTAGCCGCAGCTGCCGTCCGTCGGTGCCCAGTTCGACGACGTCGTAGTCGATCACCAGCCCGATGCGGCGGACCAGCTCGAGCCGCTGCACCACCGTCATCACGTCGCGCAGCGTGACGAAGTCTTCGATCTCGGCCCGTGAGAGCAACCGGCTGACCTCGTCGAGGCGGGTCTTGTAGCGCTCCAGGGTTGCGATGGCCTGGTTGGCCCGCGACAGGATGGTCGCGGAATCGGCCAGCACGTGACGCTCCCCGCCGACATAGACGGTGACGATGTTCATCGAATGGCTGACCGAGATCACCGGGTGCCCGGTCTGGATCGCCGCGCGTTCCGCCGAGCGGTGCCGGGTGCCCGACTCGTCGGTGGGTATCGACGGATCGGGAACCAGCTGCACGTTGGCCCGCACGATGCGGCTGCCGTCGGTGGACAACACGACGGCGCCGTCCATCTTGGCCAGCTCGCGCAGTCGCGTCGGGGCGTATCGGACATCCAGGGCGAAGCCGCCGTCGCAGATGGCCTCGACGTTCTCGTCGTTGCCGAGCACAATCAGCGCACCGGTACGGCCGCGCAGAATGCGCTCCAGGCCGTCCCGGAGCCCGGTGCCCGGTGCCAGGCGGGCGACTGTTTCACGCAGCGTCGGACGCGTCACAGCCTGTCATTCTGCTACGCCAGGGCTTATGGCGTCGCAATGTATAGCCGTTTGGGTCCCGCGGGCTCGGCGGCGCGGTCGTGGGCGACGTCGATCATGTGCTGCAGCGCCGCCCCGATGTTGGGTGCGGTCAGTGCTCGCATGCCCCGCGGAACGGCGTCACATCCCGGCGGAATCAGCGCGATGCTGAACCCCTGCCGAGCGGCCTCGCCCAGGCGCCGGTCCATGCCGCTGACCCGGCGCAGATCACCCGCCAGGCCGACCTCGCCGATCATCACCGCGGTGGTGGGCAGCGGCAGGTCGGCCAGGGCTGACGCCAGCGCGATCGCGACGGCGAGGTCTGAGGACGGATCGGTCAGCCGCATGCCGCCCACCGTGGACAGGTAGATGTCGTTGGCGGCCAGCGGCAGCTTGGCGTGCTTTTCCAGCACGGCGGTGATCATCGCGGCGCGGGAGTGGTCGATCCCGCTGACCGCGCGGCGCGGTGAGCCGGCGTTCGGCGTGGCCAGCAGCGCCTGGACTTCGCCGATCAGCGGCCGTTTGCCGTCGAGGGCGACCGTGATCGCGGTGCCGGGCACCGGGGCGGGCCGTTGATCCAAGAACAGGTTGGACGGGTCCGCAACACCCTCGATTCCGTTGTCGTGCAACAGGAAACACCCGACTTCGTCGGCGCCGCCGAATCGGTTCTTGATGCCGCGAACCATCCGCAGCGAGCCGTTGCGGTCGCCCTCGAAATGCAGGACGACGTCGACGAGGTGTTCCAGCGAGCGCGGGCCGGCGATCGCGCCGTCCTTGGTGACGTGGCCGACGAGGATCAGTGCCACGCCGTTGGACTTGGCCGCGGCGGTCAGCGCCGCCGTCACGGCGCGCACCTGCGTGACTCCGCCGGCGACGCCGTCGGACTCGGCGGTGGACATGGTCTGCACCGAGTCGACGATCACCAGCGCGGGCTTGACCGTCGCCATGTGCTCGAGCACCGTGTGCACGTCGGATTCGGCGGCCAGGTAGAGCTCGTCGCTGCCGCAATCGATGCGGTCCGCGCGCAGCCTGATCTGGCCCGCCGACTCCTCGCCGGAGATGTACAGCGCCCGCCGCCCGGACTGCGCCCACAGGTGGGCGACCTTGAGCAGCAACGTCGATTTGCCGACGCCCGGATCGCCGGCCAGCAGCGTGACCGAGCCGGGCACCACGCCACCACCGAGTACGCGGTCGAGTTCGTCGATGCCCGTCGCACGGTGGTGGCTGGTGCCCGCTTCGACAGAACTGATCGGAACGGCCTGCGACGTCCGGTTTTGCGAGCGACGCCCGCCCACCGCGCTGAGCACGGTCACCTCATCGACGGTGCCCCAGGTGCCGCATTCTCCGCAGCGGCCAAACCATTTGGCGGTGACGTGTTGGCACTCCGAGCAACGGTATTGCGAGCGCGCATTAGCCACGTCATGACGGTATCCGCCCGCGCCGACAAGTCCCGGCGTGACACGGCCGTTCAGACCTCCGGCGGAGCCATCCCGGCCGAAATCGGCACCTGCACGCTGGCTTGGCCCGCCTTTTCGAAGGTGAAGGTGAAGTTATAGGCCAGGCCGTTGGTGATGGGCTTGGCCAGGTTGACGGTGGCCTTGGCCGCGCTGTTGGGGTTGAGCGGGCCCGGCGCGACCCGCTGGCCTTCCGGCGTGCCGATGAACAGCATGCCGCTGGCGGGCAGGCGAGCGTCGCCGGTCACGGTCACGGTGCCGATGTCACTGGTGATGCCCAGCAGCCGGTCCTCGACATCAGGAGACTGATTCACCGCTACCAGCACCAAATCCACGTTCTTACCCGGGCGCAGGTAGTCGCCGGTCTGCACGGCCTGGATGCGGATATCGCGCAGTGCCACGTTGTTGAATGTGACCTTGTTGCCGTTGATTGCGGGCTCCTGGGTGGCCATCTGCGAGATCTGTCCGGCGCCACAGCCGGTGAGCGCGGTGGCTACCAGAGCGGCCAGGCCGGCGAGGACGACTCGGGTGCGAAGGCCGACCGCGAGGCTGGTCTTGAAGCGGTTCACTCGATGCCTCCTGGGCTCGGTCTGGCTGTTCAGAGCAAGTCGCGGCACGATGACGCGTGCAACTATGCACAGTAGTAGGAACGACGTTTAAGCGGTAGCGCAGGTAGCAAGACCAGCACCGCAGCGACCGCAGCCCGGGCACTGGCAGGGCACTGCCGAGGCCAGGACCAGGCGTTGCTAGTGTGTTCTATTGCACGTCTTCGTCCGTCTGTCAACCCCTATTCCGCGCGCGTTGTGCCCCTGACCTGCACCGTTGCTACGCGTGTGTTGGACCACCGTGTTAGACTGAAGTAACGAAAGGGGCTCGAATCTGATGATCTTCAAGGTCGGCGACACCGTTGTATATCCACACCACGGTGCTGCGTTAGTCGAGGCGATCGAAACCCGCACCATCAAAGGGGAGCAAAAAGAGTATCTCGTCTTGAAAGTTGCGCAGGGTGACCTGACCGTTCGAGTTCCCGCCGACAACGCCGAGTACGTCGGCGTGCGCGATGTGGTCGGACAAGAAGGCCTGGACAAGGTCTTCCAGGTGTTGCGCGCTCCCCACACGGAAGAGCCCACCAACTGGTCACGGCGTTACAAGGCCAACCTCGAAAAGCTTGCTTCCGGCGACGTCAACAAGGTCGCCGAAGTTGTCCGCGACCTGTGGCGTCGCGACCAGGAACGCGGCCTGTCCGCGGGTGAAAAGCGCATGCTGGCCAAGGCCCGCCAGATTCTGGTCGGTGAGTTGGCGCTCGCTGAGAGCACCGACGACGCCAAGGCGGAGACCATTCTCGACGAGGTTTTGGCCGCAGCTTCCTGAAGGCCCTGAGCTCAGGTGGTCGGGGGCACAGTTGTCGCAGTGGTTCCGGCCGCGGGGTTGGGGGAACGGCTGCGCGCCGGTATCCCGAAAGCATTTTGCGAACTCGCTGGGCGCACTCTGCTGGAATGGGCCGTCACGGGCCTGCTGAATTCCGGCGTCGTTAGTCATGTCGTGGCGGCGGTGCCTGCGGATCGCGTCGATCAAGCCCAGCACGTCCTGGGCAGCCGGGCCACCGTCGTGGCCGGTGGAGCCGGGCGCACCGAGTCGGTCAATCTGGCGTTGTCCGCCCTGCCCGGCGAACCGGATTACGTGCTTGTTCAAGATGCCGCCCGGGCGTTGACGCCACCGGAGCTGGTCGTGCGGGTGGTGGACGCGCTGCGGGCCGGTCACGGCGCGGTGGTGCCCGCGCTGCCGCTGCATGACACCATCAAGGCCGTGGATGCCAACGGCGTGGTGCTGGGCACGCCGGAACGGGCCGGGCTGCGGGCGGTGCAGACGCCGCAGGGGTTCGCCACCGACCTGTTGTTGCGCGCCTACCAGCTAGCGGCGGACGCGGTTTTCACCGACGACGCATCGATGGTCGAGTACGTCGGTGGCCAGGTACAGGTGGTCGACGGCGACCCGCTGGCATTCAAAATCACCACACCGCTGGATCTACTGCTGGCCCAAGCGATTGTGCGCCGGTGACCGAGTTGCCTCGGGTCGGCCTCGGTACCGACGTACACCCGATTGAGCCCGGACGGCCCTGCTGGTTGTTGGGTCTGCTGTTTCCCGACACCGACGGCTGCGCCGGCCATTCCGACGGCGACGTCGCGGCGCACGCGCTGTGCGATGCGCTGTTGTCGGCCGTCGGGTTGGGCGATATCGGGGGCGTGTTCGGGGTCGACGATCCGCGGTGGAAGGGCGTCAGCGGCGCCGACATGCTGCGCCACGTCGTCGAGCTGGTATCGGATGCCGGGTTTCGGGTCGGAAACGCAGCCGTGCAAGTGATCGGCAATCGGCCGAAGATCGGCCCGCGTCGCGCCGAGGCCCAGCAACTGCTGTCGGGTCTGCTGGGCGCGCCGGTATCGGTCTCGGCGACCACCACCGACGGGCTGGGCCTGACCGGGCGAGGTGAGGGTTTGGCCGCGATCGCGACGGCCCTCGTTGTCGCGCACGGATAGCCCTGCGAGCGGCGGTCGGCCGATCTGAAGTAGCAGGTAAGCTGGCACGTCGTGACCGATCGCCCCCCCATGCGGCTACACGACACCGCAGCCGGTGCTGTGCGTGATTTCGTTCCGCTGCGCGAGGGGCACGTGTCCATCTACCTCTGCGGCGCCACGGTTCAGGGCCAGCCGCACATCGGCCATGTCCGCAGCGGCGTGGCCTTCGACATCCTGCGGCGCTGGCTGATGGCGCGCGGTTACGACGTCGCCTTCATCCGCAACGTGACCGATATCGAAGACAAGATCCTCGCCAAGGCCGCCGCGGCATGCCGGCCATGGTGGGAGTGGGCGGCGACCTACGAGCGCGCGTTCACCGCGGCCTACGACGCCCTGGACGTGTTGCCGCCGTCGGCGGAGCCGCGCGCCACCGGCCACATCACCCAGATGGTCGAATTAATGGAACGCCTGATCGCAAATGGTCACGCGTATGCCGCCGCCGGTGACGTCTACTTCGATGTGCTCAGCTACCCCGAGTACGGCCAGTTGTCCGGCCACAAGATCGATGACGTCCACCAGGGCGAGGGAGCTGGGACCGGCAAGCGCGACCAGCGCGACTTCACCTTGTGGAAGGGCGAGAAGCCGGGTGAGCCCTCCTGGCCCTCGCCATGGGGGCGTGGCCGCCCGGGCTGGCACCTGGAATGCTCGGCGATGGCACGCACCTATCTGGGGCCAGAATTCGACATCCATTGTGGTGGAATGGATTTGGTTTTCCCTCATCATGAGAACGAAATCGCGCAGAGCCGCGCGGCCGGGGATGGGTTCGCCCGCTACTGGCTGCACAACGGCTGGGTGACGATGGGCGGCGAGAAGATGAGCAAGTCGCTGGGCAACGTGTTGTCCATTCCGGCGATGTTGCAGCGGGTGCGGCCGCCGGAACTGCGCTACTACCTGGGTAGCGCCCACTATCGCTCGATGCTCGAATTCTCCGATACCGCCCTGCAGGATGCGGTGAAAGCCTATGTGGGAGTTGAGGAATTCCTGCACCGGGTGCGGGTTCGGATCGGCGGCGTGGTCCCCGGCGAGTGGACGCCGCGATTCGCCGACGCACTCGACGACGACCTCGCGGTGCCGATCGCGCTGGCCGAGATCCACCACGCCCGTGCCGAGGGCAATCGGGCGCTCGACGCCGGCGACCATGAAGGTGCGCTGCGGCACGCCGGCTCGATCCGCGCGATGATGGGCATCCTGGGCTGCGACCCGCTGGACGAACGCTGGGAAACGCGCGACGAGACGTCGGCCGCGCTCGCGGCCGTCGACGTGCTGGTTCAGTCGGAGCTGGAGAGCCGCAAGCGAGCCCGCGAGGAGCGCAATTGGGCTCTGGCAGACGAGATCCGGGACCGGCTCAAGGCGGCCGGCATCGAGGTCACCGACACCGCCGACGGGCCGCAGTGGGAGCTGCAAGCGGGTACAGACAAGTGACGGGCGGGTAGATGGCCGGCAACTCGCGGCGCCAGGGGGCGATACGTAAGTCCGGCAGCAAGAAGGCCCCGACGGTAGGCTCGGGCGGCCAACGGCGTCGTGGCCTGGAGGGCCGTGGACCCACGCCGCCCGCTCACATGCGCCCGAACCATCCCGCTGCCAAGCGCGCCGCCCAGCCGCAGCAACGCCGGACGGCCAAACGCACCGACGAGACCGAAACCGTGCTCGGCCGCAATCCGGTGGTGGAATGCCTGCGCGCCGGGGTGCCCGCGACGGCGCTGTACATCGCGCTCGGCACCGAAGCCGACGAGCGCGTCACCGAATCCGTTGCCCGGGCAGCCGATTTGGGCGTCGCGATCTTGGAAGTGCCCCGCACCGACCTGGACAAGATGACCGCTAATCATCTGCACCAGGGCATCGCGCTGCAGGTGCCGCCGTACAACTACGCCCACCCCGACGACCTGCTCACGACCGCGCTGCAGTCGCCGCCGGCGCTGCTGGTCGCGCTGGACAACATCTCCGATCCCCGCAACCTCGGGGCGATCGTCCGCTCGGTAGCGGCATTCGGCGGCCACGGAGTGGTTATCCCGCAACGCCGCTCGGCTTCGGTGACGGCGGTGGCCTGGCGCACCAGCGCCGGCGCGGCGGCCCGGCTGCCGGTGGCGCGCGCCACCAACCTCAACAGAACACTGAAGAATTGGGCCGACCGTGGGGTGCGGGTGATCGGATTGGACGCCGGCGGTGACACCGTGGTCGACGACCTGGACGGCACCGACCCGATCGTGGTGGTGGTCGGATCCGAAGGCAAGGGCCTCTCCCGGTTGGTGCGGCAGAATTGCGACCAGGTGGTGTCGATACCGATGGCCGGGCATGCCGAATCGTTGAATGCCTCGGTGGCCGCCGGGGTGGTGCTCGCCGAAATCGCCCGTCAGCGCAGGAGTTAAGCGGGTTGGCCGGCCGGCTCGCACGCCTGGGCGGGATGCTGGCCGTGGTCGCACTGCTGGTGCGGCTGCCGGTGTCCGGCGCCCAAGCACCCGACTTCGATCTGCAGGCACATCGCGGTGGTCGTGGTGAGACCACCGAGGAATCGCTGCGTGCTTTCGCCAAAGCGCTCGAACTAGGCGTCAGCACACTCGAACTCGACATCGTCGTCACCAAGGACGGCCAGCCACTGGTGTGGCACGATCCGACGATCGAGGCCGAAAAATGTGTCGACACCGGGCCCGCGGTCGCCGGCGATCCGCAGTACCCGTACGTCGGAAAGCTGGTGCACGAACTCACTTTGGCGCAGCTACGCACCTTGGACTGCGGTCGGCTGCTCGCCGAGTTTCCCGGCGCCGAAGTGGTGCGGGGCAACAAGATCGCGACCCTGCCGGAAGTTTTCGCGCTCGCCGACTCGTATCGAGCCGCGGTGCGCTACAACATCGAAACCAAAGTCGAGGCCGACCGTCCCGGCAGATCGGCCGAGCCTCGGGAGTTCGTCGACGTCATCCTGGGCGCGGTCAGGTCGGCGGGCAAGGTCTCCTCGGTCGAGATTCAGAGCTTCGACTGGCGAACCCTGCCGATGGTGCACCGGGCCGAACCGTCGATCCCGTTGGTGGCCTTGTACAACGACCAGACCTGGGCGCCGGATTCGCCGTGGCTGGCCGGCATCGATGCCACAGCCGTCGGCGACGCGGTGATCGGGGCGCTGATGGTGGGGGCGACCATCGTCTCACCCCGGTATCAGTTGGTCACCGGCAGGCCGTATGTCGATCACGCACATGCGCTGGGGCTCAAGGTTATTCCATGGACCGTCAACGACGCCACGGCGATGCGCGAGCAAATCGGCTATGGCGTCGACGGACTCATCACCGATTACCCGACGCTGCTGCGTGGTGCGCTGGCCGATCTAGGCATGCCATTGCCCGCTGCCGCGTCGGCGATCTGACCGTTGCCGTGATGCCGGCGGCGGCGGTTGGCCAGGGCGGCGCGCCACAGCATGCCTGGGCGCAGTAGCGCGGTGGCGGGGTCGACGAGCGCGGTCACTCTGACGAACCGATCGACGGCGGCGGTGTCGTATTCGGCGGCGGTGAGCACGCGATCGACGTGTGCGTTGAGCAGTCGGGTGAGCAGCGACGGGGTACCCTCGATTTCGGGTAGGCAGAGGTCGGGGCTGGCCGACAGCTCCCACGCCTGGCGAATCGGCACCGCCGCGGCCCGGAAGAATCGCGGCGCCAAATCCCTTGTGCCGCTGAGTAAGCAATCGCCCAGTGTCAGCGCCTCGAGTGCGGCTACCGTCATGCCCTGGCCGTAGATCGGGTTGAAGCTGCAGATCGCGTCGCCGATGACCAGCAGGCCGTGGGGGAATCGCCGCATCTTGTCGTAGCGGCGCCAGCGGCTGGACGGCGTACGGTGCCGCGCGGGTTCTCCGACCGGTTCGGCGGCGTGAATCGCGGCCAGCAGGTGCGGCGGTGCGAAGTCTTCGACGAACTCATACATCGAAATCAGGTCGGGGTGTGGCCCATGGCTCGCCAGGCCGAAGACGGTGAACATCCAGGTCTCGTTCTCCGAGTGCAGAATGCCCAACCCGCGCGGCCGCCCCGGCACGGGGCCGACGACGAAGCCGAGTTCGTTCAGCGCATCCGGTGCCATGCGCAGCAGCTGGCTCACGTAGGTCAGCTCCACCGTGACCTCGTCCTCGCGCGGGCCGTTGTAGCCCAGGGATTCCAGCCACGCCGGCGTGCGGGCGCCCCGCCCCGTTGCGTCGACCACCAAATCGGCTTTGAGCGTGCGCTCTTCGCGGGTGCGACGGTCGACCACCCGGGCCCCGTTCACGCGATGGTGGTCCGCCGTCGCGGTCAAGCTTACGATGTCGTGCTCGTCGAGCAGCGTGACATTAGGGATGGTGCGCAGGCGCGTGCGGACGTGATCCTCGAGGAACGGCCGGGTGGCGAGGTAGGCGGTGAACGAGGGGGCGCTGCCGCGGCGCACCATCAGGTGCCCGCCCACGTTGTAGTACAGCTGCGACAGATCCCGGCCGTCGATGTAATGCGCGCCGTCGACGACCAGCTCGTCGAGGATTCCGGGGAAGAAGTCCTCGAGAACCTGTGCACCGCGGGGCAGCAGGCCGTGCAGGTGCTTGCCCTGCGGCACACCCCGGCGGGGTACGCCGATGTCGGGCAGCGGGTCGCGCTCCACCACCGTCACCACGTCATAGAACTCACTGAGCGACCGAGCGGCCAACAGACCGGCCATGCTCGCTCCCAGTACCACCGCGTGCATACCGATCTTCGCCATAGCCCACCGCCTGTGCTGAGCGTCTATCTGACAAAGGCCATGTTGCTGACGGCTGACCGCGGGCGGCAGCGTAGTCGACTACGCGACTGTTATGTGGCCGCTACGCATCGGCTCATCGAAACGTCGGCAAAGCCGCCCATTCGGTGCTCCCGCACCGTTATAGTCGCCGAGTGATCGGCGCTGAGCCGCTGACCGGGCGCGACAGTGAATTGGGGATCATTCGCCGCGCCCTCAGCGCGGTAGGCAATCACTCGGGCGTGGTAGTCGCCGGAGCCGCTGGCGTGGGCAAGACTTGGCTGGCCCACGAGGCGCTGCGGCGGGCCGCGGCGGCGGGGGAGCGGACGAAATGGATCGTCGGCACCGACTCGGCGCACGCGCTGCCGTTGGGAGCGTTCATCGGCTCACTGGGTGAGGCGATGTCGAACCCGTTGACCGATGTTCAACGGGTCATCAATTCGTTTGTCGCGCAACAGCGTCGAGGCATGGTCGTAGTAGGGGTCGACGACGCGCACTTGCTGGACGGACTGTCTGCCCTCGTGGTCCATCAGCTGGCGCAGTCGGGCGGGGTGCGACTGGTGGTCACAATCCGCACCGGCAGCGACGAACCCGATGCGGTGACGGCGTTGTGGAAGGACGGTCTGCTGGAACGGCTTGATCTTGAACCGCTTTCGGCGGCGGCCACCCGCGAGGTCATCGAGAGCAGGCTGGACGGTCCCGTCGATGCGCGCAGCGCGGCCCGGTTCCAAAAGCTGACCGGCGGCAACGCCCTGTTCCTGCGGCAGCTGGTGGCCGACCAGGTGGCCGCCGGGCGGATGCGCAAAACCGCCGGGGTGTGGATGTGGGACGGCGATGTGGCGGTCTCGGCGAGCCTGTCCGACACGCTGGGCCGCCAGATGGGCCGGCTGAGCCCGGGTATGGCGATGGTCGTCGACACGTTGTCGCAATGCGAGCCGCTGGCCATCGGCGTGCTCTGCGATCTGGTGGACCGCGGCGACGTGGCTGCCGCCGAGCGGATGGGGCTGGTGAGCATCGAGCGCACCGCCACCGGATTGACGGCGCGCCTGGCCCACCCGCTGTTCGGCGAGCTGCGCCGCGCGAGCGCCGGCGAGCTGTATCTCTCGGAAATCCGGGGCCGGCTCGCGACGCGGTTGGCCGACGACGGCGACGCCGACATGCAGGCCACCGTGCGCCGCGCGCTGTTGCGGCTCGAGTCGGATCTCGCTGCTGACCCCGGGCTGTACCTGGAATCGGCGCGGCACGCCATGACGCTGCTTGATCTGGATCTGGCCGACCGGTTCGCCACTGCCGCCGCGAAAGCCGGCGCGCCCGGAGCGGCCGAGGTGCGGGCGATGAATCTGGTGCTCCTTGGGCGCGGTGAGCCGGCCGAGGCGGCGTTGCGCGAGATGGCCTGCGACGGTCAGCCCGGCTGCCACCACTGGGCGACCGTGCGGGCCGCCAATCTGATCTGGTGGCTCGCCAGACCGCACGACGCGGCCCCGATTCTCGCCGGCCTGGCCGCGAGCCCCGAGACACCGGCGCAGCGGGCCGAGCGGTTGGCGGTGCAGGCGTGCCTGGACGCGGTGTCGGCGCGCTGCGAGATCGCGGTCGTAAATGCCCGGGCCGCATTGGATTTCCCGGAGCTCGCGGGGTTTCACGCGATGATGGCTTCGCTTGCGTTGATCATGGCGATGGGGGCGCTCGGTCAGGTCGACGATCTCTCGGATATCGCGCAGCAGGCGCTGCGGCGCGCGACGACGTCTTTTCAGGCATCCCATATGCGATATTGGTTCGGTGCCGTCTATGGCCGCGCTTGTCGGCTGGTCGGTCGGATCGACGAATTCGTCAGCACGGCAAGGCAACTGGCCGAATCGGCCCGCGAGCTTCCCGGCCTGGCCTATGCGAACTTTTCGTTCCTGTTGGGCAACGCGGACCTGGCCCGCGGCGCCGTCGCGGAGTCGGCCCGATTGGTGCATGAAGCGGTCGCCGGAGTCCAGATACACTCCGTCACGACGGGATTACGGCCGGCGACCTATTTCGCACTTGCCGAAGCACACGCCAAGCTCGGACAGGCCGGCGAGGCCAATGATGCCGTTGCGGCCGCGCGCTCGTGCGTGCCGCCGGACTTTCTGTTCATGCACACCGCACTCGCGCTGGCCGACGGCTGGGCGAAGGCGGCCAGCGGCCACCTGACCGAGGCTGTGGCGAGCGCGCAGGCGGCGGCACGGCTGGCCCGCGACCGCGCCCAGCCCACCCATGAGCTCGCCTGCATTCAGGCCGCGGCTCAATGGGGGGACGCTTCGCAGGCCGCGCGGGCGCGCGAGCTCGCCGATGAGTTGTCGCTGCCGCTGGCCGCCGCCGTCGCAGCACACGCGGCGGCCCTGCACGCTGGGGACGGCGACGGCCTGCTCACGGCCTCGGCGGCCTACCGCGAGATCGGTGACCGGGCCACTGCCGCCGACGCGGCGGCGCAGGCGTCCGTCGCGTTCGACGAGGGCCAGCACCATCGGCGCGCGATGTATGCCGCCGCGCTGGCCAGGGAGTTAGCCGATGAATGCGGTGGGCTGCACACGCCGGCGTTGCGGACTCCGACGGGTATCAAACTCTCGGGTCGCCAGCGTGATGTCGTCGAACTCGTGGTGGCCGGGCTATCCAACCGGGACATCGCCGAGCAGCTGGTGATGTCCGTGCGCACGGTCGAGGGTCACGTGTACCGGGCCTGCCAGCGAGTCGGGGCCCAGTCGCGCGAGGAATTGGCGTCGATCATTCGAGCGGGACCCTGCGGCGGAGGCTGAGTCGCCTGCCCACCGAGGGTCTAGAGGCCCAGCAGCCGGGCCGAGGACCACAGCGCCAGCACCGATACCACCAAGGCCGGGGGTACGGTGCACAGGCCCAGGCGGGTGTACTCGCCCACGCCGGCTTCGACGTCGTGCTGACGAAGCACGCGCCGCCACAGCAGGTTTGACAGCGAACCGACGTAGGTCAGGTTTGGTCCGATGTTGACCCCGATCAGCACCGCCAGGACCGCGACCGGGCCGCTGGGGGCCACCAGCGGCAGCAGCACCAGCGTGGCCGGCAGGTTGTTGACGACGTTGGCCAGTACGGCGGCCACCGTGGCGATGGCAAGCAGCGCGGGCAGACCCGACCCATGCGGCAGCACGGCGGACATCGCGCGGTCCATCCCGTTCAGCGTGACCGCTTGCACCACGACGCCCAGCGCCAGCACGAACACCAGAAACGAAACCTGGGCCGAGCGAAGGATTTCCATCACGGTGGTGTGCCGGTGGCGCAGACTGCGCACCGCGAGCGCCGCGGCGCCGGCCAGCGCCACCCACGCGGGGGCCACGCCCAGCGGCTCGGAGAAGGCGAACCCGGCCAGGGTCAGCCCTACCACCACCAACACGAACACCGGCGGCCGTGACGCCGGCTCGAGTTGGTCCGGGTCGGGCGCGACGCGCAGATCGCGCGCGAAGAAGCCGCGGAAGACCAGGTACAGCGTGGCGACCGTGGCCAGCCACGGCAACGCCATCACCAGAGTGAACTTGGTGAAGGAGATGTTGGCGACATGAAACGCCAGCAGGTTGGTCAGGTTGGACACCGGTAGCAGCAGTGAGGCGCCGTTGGCGAGGTGGGCCGTGGCATAGGCGTACGGGCGCAACGGAGTTCGCAGCCGGCGCACGGCGGCCAGCACCACCGGGGTCAGCAATACCACGGTGGCGTCCAGGCTCAGGACGGCGGTGATGGCGGCGGCGATGACGAACACGTGGCGCAGCAGTCCGTGCGAGCCGCGCGGCGTTCGGGCGATCACCGCCCCCGCGGCCTCGAACAGGCCTTCGTCGTCGCAAAGCTTGGCCAGCACCAGCACGGCGCCCAGGAAAGCGACCACTCCCGACAAGTCGGCGACTTGGCGGGCCGCCTGGTGGACTGAGATCGCGCCGATCGCAACCACGATGAGCGCAGCCGGAACCGCGGCCAGCGCCTCGGGCCAGCCCCGCGGACGCGTAACGGCGAACCCCAGGACCACGGCAAGCAGCAGCAGTGCGACGGTTAAATACAAGGCCTAGACCATCCAGGGGTTTTCGCGTCGCCACACCGTTGGCATGTGCAATGCGACACCGTCGCGGGTGGCCAGCTCATCGAGCACCTGGATGGAGAAGTCAAGATCGTCACCCGCGTATGGCAAGGCCCGCAACGGCTTTGACAGCGGACGGAAGAAGTCATCCCAATGGATCAGGATCACTCGGCGCGCGCCCACCGCCTGCACGGTCTCGGCCCAGTAGTCGAGCAGGTAGGACCGGGGCTGCAGACCCAGCTGGCCGACCGATAGGTACACGGCCTCGGCGCGCTGCCCGGCCAGCGCGCCCTTGATGAAGCCGGCGCTGCCCTGAATCAGCAGTCGCTGGTCCGACGGCCGATGGTGGATCAGCGTCGACCACGACTCGCCGCAACGATAGGCCGACGCCTTCACCGGCGGCACCAGGGGCTCCTCGATCACGCCGGGGAACCGGTCGGGCGGACAATGGTGCGACTCGACGAGCGTTACGTCGAAGGCGCCCAACCGGATTGGTTCACCTGGCACCGCGACGATCAGGCGGTTCTCCGGCAGGCCGTAGCCACGCCCGACGTTGGCCGCGGACTCACCGCCGACCAGCTGCGCTCCGGTCCGGTCGGCGACCAGCGCGGAATCCATCACGTGGTCGACGTGGGTGTGCACCGGGATCACGGCCGACAGCCGCGACACCTTCGCCCGGGCCAGGCAGCCGTCCACCCGCACCGTCGACGGCGACAACCGGCCGGCCGCCACCCGCGCCAGGCTCGGGCGCGAGAAATAGCCGTCGGTCATCAGTGCCGACGAGCCGTCGTCAATCAGCAGTGTTGCCACACCCATCCAGGTCGCCGAGAGGCCCTCGGCGTCGGCAGCGGGCGCGTCGAATCGATCCGCATAGCGCGCGATATCGGGGCGACCGAGCCGCAGGCGCATCAGCAGAACGGCCTGATGTCGATGCCCGCGGCCTCGAGCTGTTCGCGCACCGCGGTGGCGATCTGTACCGCGCCAGGTGAATCACCGTGCACGCAAACCGATTCCACGCTCACGGCAACCTGGGAGCCGTCGACTGCGGTGATCTGCCCGGAGGACACCATCGACACCACGCGCTGCGCGATCGCCGCCGGGTCGTCCAGCACCGCGCCGTCTTCTCGGCGCGAGACCAGTTGACCGTCCGGCTGGTAGGTGCGATCGGCGAAAGCCTCTGCGATGGTGTGCAATCCGACGCGGGCGGCCTCCTCGAAGAACGCCGACCCCGCCATGCCCAGCACCGGCAGCGTGGCGTCGGCCAGATATACCGCCGCTGCGACGGCGGCCGCCTGCTCGTGATGGGTCACGATGGTGTTGTACAGCGCACCATGGGGTTTGATGTAGGAGACCGTCGAGCCGGCCGCGCGCGCGATCGCCTGCAAAGCGCCGATCTGATACACCACGTCGGCGACGAGATCCTCGACGGCGACATCGATGAAGCGCCGGCCGAACCCGGCCAGGTCGCGATAGCTGACCTGGGCACCGATGCGCACGCCACGCTCGGCGGCCAACCGGCACACCCGCATCAGGTTGGCGGGATCGCCGGCGTGGAAGCCGCACGCGACGTTGGCGCTGGTGACGATTCCGAGCATCGCGTCGTCGTCGCCCAGGCTCCAGACGCCAAAGCCCTCACCCAAGTCGGCGTTCAGGTCGATAGCGGCCACCTGCCTAGCTTATTGCGGGATCCTGGCAATGATCTGATCGAGGAGGTTGTCGGCCGCGGCATCGGTGTCCTTGCCGAGCAGGCAGACCCGGACCTCGACGACGACGGAATCCTGCGCGGCCATCGCGTGCGAGCAGCCCCACCGCGGGTCTTCCTCCTGGCGCATCGCCAAGGCGATGCGCGAGCCGCTGACTCGCAAGTCCTGGGTGAGGAAGTAGCTGTGATTGCCGTTCGACGAGTGAAACCCGTACCGGCGCTGGGCGCATCCTCGCCAATCCTGTTGGGCACGCTGCAGCAACGCCTGGGCAGCGCCGGCCGTGGTGAACGACGTGACGAGCTGCGTGGCATCGGCCTGCACGGCGTTGGGCGTGCTGAACTGGTTGCCGCGCATCGCGACATATCCGCTATGGGCATAGGTCGTCACGTCGCCCACCGAACCGACTCCCAGGCAGCTGCGATCGTCGATGATCGTCGACGAGTCCGTGGTGGCGGTGGCGGTGCCGATCAGCGCCATGGTCGCGCCGCCCACCAGGGCGACGACCTGGTCCTGACCCAGCAGCAGGCCGTCCAGGACGGTCGTCGGCATCGCGCGTGGCGTTGGGCCGGCCGCCCTGCCGGCGGGGAGGTGGGTCACGGGCGCGGCGGCCAGCGCCTTTCCGTCGACCGCCCGGGTGCAGCCGGCCGTCAGCACACCAGCGGCAAGCAGGGCGATGGGCCATCGGAGTACGGGGTACATCGCCTGCTGCTTCGCCACCTTCGCGTCGGGCTGGGACGCGCGCAAGCTTAAGTGCTGGCCTCCCGCCGTCGGCCCAGCAGCCAGCAAAATAGATAAATCAGAAACGAGATCGTTGCAACGAACACCGACACCGGGACGCCCGGCGCCAGCGACAGCACGATGCCCCCCACCGCGGCGACCTCGGCTAAAACCACCGACGCCAGGATCGCCACCGCCGGCGAGGCGACCACCCGGGCCGCCGCGGCCGCGGGCGTGATCAGCAACGACATCACCAGCAACGCACCGACGATCTGAACGGCCTGCGCGGCGACCACCCCGACCAGCGCGGCGAACACGATGCCCAGCGTCCGCACCGGCACCCCGCGGGCCGCCGCGACGTCGGGATCGACCGTGGCGAACAATAGCGGCCGGTAGCAGGCCGCCAGAACGCCGATGACCAGCAGGCAGACGAGTGCCAGCGTCGCCAGTCCGGTGTAGCCCACCCCGACGATCTGGCCGGTGAGCAACGCGAAGCTCGTCGTCGTGCGGCCGGGATAGAGGTAGATGAACAGCACCGCCAGGCCCAGCCCGAACGCCAGCACCACCCCGGTCACCGAATCGCGTTCCCGGTCCCGCTGCCCGAGAACGCCGAACAGCGCGGCCGCCACCGCGCTGCCGATCAGCGCACCCAGGCCCACCTGAAATCCGACCAGCAACGCGAAAGCGGCTCCGGTCAGCGACAATTCGCTTGACCCGTGCACGGCGAACGACATCTGCCGCATCACGATGAACGGGCCGATCAGCCCGGCCGCCAGTCCCAGCAGTGCGGCCGCCAGCAGCGCCTGCTGGACGAAGTCGTGGTTGAGCAGTGCAGCGGTGATGTCAAACGAGAACAGATGATCCAGCACACCGGAGAGCTGGTTGTTCATAACGCGTGCCCGCTGTCGTCGCCGATCACCACGTAGCGGCCGTTGACCGTCACCACCTGGATGTCCGCCCGGTACAACGTCGAGAGCGTTTCGGTGTTCATCACCTGCTCGACGGTGCCGATCCGGAAGCGGCCGTCGACCAGGTACAGCACCCGGTCGACGTACGGCAGGATCGTGTTGATCTCGTGGGTCACGACCATGACCGTGGTGTCGGCTTCCCGGCGGCGCCGGTCGATCAGCGCCGCGACCAGCTTGGCGTTGGCCGGGTCCAGAGCCAATAGCGGCTCGTCGCACAGCAACAGCATCGGATCGCTGGCCAGCGCCTGGGCGATGCGCATGCGCTGCAACTCCCCGCCCGACATCAGGCCGACCCGGACGTCGGCCAGCGACTCGCCGTTGACCTGTGCCAGGGCTTGCCGCACGGCCAGCTTGCGGAGGCTGCGCTCGGCCGAACGCAGCGGCAGCACGCCCCAGCGGTTCCCGTCGATGCCCAGCCGGACCAGGTCGCGCCCGACCAGCATCACGTCCCGGTCGATCGGGCGGTGTTGGGGCACATAGCCGATGGCCCCGCTGCCCGAGGTGACCTCTTTGCCGTTGACGTGCGCGGCGCCGGCGCTCAGCAGCAGTTGTCCGAGCAATACCTTGAGCAGCGAGGTCTTGCCGGTGCCGTTGGGTCCCAGCACCGCGATGAACTCACCCGGAGACACCGACAGGTCGAGGCCGTCCCACAGCACGCGGTCACCGAACGCCAGTCGGGCACCGGTCAGCGAGACGGCGGGTGGTCGCTGGCCGGCCGTCCCCAGCGCTTGGTCAATGACGGGCATTGGCCCGGCCCGATCGCAGCGCGGTCTGCAATTGGTCGACGGTCTGGCGCTGCCAGGTCAGGTAGTCGGCGCCGTCGGGCAGCGTCTCGGTCACCAGCGTGACCGGAACGCCCGCTCGTCGGGCAGCATCCTGCAGGCCGTTGATCGCGGGCGTGGCGGTCTGCGGGTTGACCAGCACGGCCGCGACTTGGTGGCGGTTGACCAGGTCGAGAACGAATGCCATGTCGGCCGGCGACGGATCGGTCCCGTTCTCGTTGGCGGACATGAAACTTTCGGGGGTGCGATCTGCCAGGCCGGTGGCCTTCAGCAGGTAGTACGCCACCGGTTCGGTCGCGACCACGGAGGTGTCGGGGAACGTGTTGGCGATGGTGCGTTCCGAGGCGGCGATGTTGTCGGCGTCGCGGCCGAACGCGGCGGCGTTGGCCTTGTAGTCGGCGGCGTTGTCCGCGTCGATGACCGCGAGGCGGTCGGCGATGGTGTTGGCGACAGCCTTGGCCACGCCGAGGTCGTAGAAAACATGCTCGTTGGGCGGATTTCCGTTGTCCGCCTTCGGCGCGAACGAGTAGGCGTCCACGGTCTTGATGTCCGGATGGTCGCTCAGCACCTGCGTCGCCCAGGGGTCGTAGCCACCGCCGTTGTAAACCATCAATCCGGCGTCCAGGATGACGGCGGCGTCCGAGGCGCTGGCCTGATACGTGTGTGGATCGATCGTGGCACCGGACAGGATCGACTTGACGTTGACATGGCGTCCGGCGACGGCATGGACGACACTGCCCCACACATCGGTGGAGGCCACCACGGTGGCCCCCTGCGAGTGCGCGGGACCGGCGACACCGCAGCCGGTGATCGCCGTCGCTGCCAGCACGCAAGCGGCCAACGCCGTCAGGATGCGCGTGCGCCCGTTTACTTGTCCCATTTCGTCCCATCAGCGCTGACCGCGGGCGTGAAATTCCGGTGGCTGTCCGGCCCGCCGAGCCATAATACTAATGAAAATCGTTTCCATTAGAAAATAGCAGATCGCGGCGGCGTAGGCGCGGGCGAGGTCGCGCGGTAGCGTCGGCGAGCGTGAGTCCCACACCGCGCCGGCGTGCGACTCTGGCGTCGTTGGCGGCCGAACTGAAAGTTTCTCGAACCACCATCTCGAACGCCTTCAATCGGCCCGATCAGCTCTCGCCCGACCTTCGCGAGCGGGTGCTCGCGACGGCCAAGCGGCTGGGCTACGCGGGACCCGACCCGGTGGCGCGGTCGTTGCGCACCCGCAAGGCCGGTGCGGTCGGCTTGTTGATGGCCGAGCCGCTGACGTATTTCTTCAGCGACCCGGCGGCGCGCGATTTCGTCACGGGCGTGGCGCAGTCGTGCGAAGAACAGGGGCAGGGCCTGCTGCTGGTGGCCGTCGGGCCGAGCCGCAGCCGCGAGGACGGCGAGGCCGCGGTGCTGGCCGCCGGGGTGGACGGCTTCGTGGTGTATTCGGTCCGCGACGACGACCCCTACCTGCAAGTGGTGTTGCAGCGGCGGGTGCCGGTGGTGGTGGTCGACCAGCCCAAGGGTCTGGCCGGGGTTTCGCGAGTGGGCATCGACGACAGGGCGGCGATGCGCGAGCTCGCGGCATATGTGCTCGGTTTGGGGCATCGCGAGATCGGGCTGCTGACAATGCGATTGGGCCAGGACCGGCGCCAAGAGGTGGCCGACGCGGACCGGCTGCGCTCGTTGACTTTCGACGTGCAGCGCGAACGCATCACCGGCGTGTGGGACGCCATGCAGGCCGCCGGCGTGGACCCCGATTCGCTGACCGTGGTGGAGAGCTACGAACACCTGCCGGAATCGGGCGGGGAAGCGGCACGGGTGGCGCTGGAGGCCAATCCGCGAATCACCGCGTTGATGTGCACCGCAGACATCTTGGCGCTGTCGGCGATGGATTACCTTCGCGCACATGGCATTTACGTGCCCGGTCAGATCAGCGTCACTGGATTCGACGGGGTGCCCGAGGCGATCAGCCGCGGCCTGACGACGGTGTCGCAGCCGAGCCTGCGCAAGGGCCATCGGGCCGGGGAGCTGCTGCTCAAGCCGCCGAGGTCCGGCCTGCCGGTCGTCGAGCTGCTGGATACCGAGCTGATTCGCGGCCGGACCTCCGGTCCGCCGGTTTAGGCCGACGACTCCGAGTCGCCGATCAGCAACCGCACGGCCAGGTCGAGCCGCTTGCTGACATCGGTCGCCGACGCGCGGCGGGTAAGCCAGGCCAGCAGGTTCGACAACCACACGTCGGAGATCACCCGGGCGATGTGGTACTGGTCCTCGGTCGGTTCGCCGTCGCTCATCGCGCGGGCGAACATGCTGTCGATCAGCTTCTCCACCTGGTCGACCTCGCTGGCCGCCGACGCGTCGGCGAAGACGTAGGCCCGCGTCATGGCCTCGGTGAGCAGCGGGTTGCGCTGCATCGCGCGGTTGAGCTTGCCGACCATGAAATTCAGCCGCTGAAACGGCGTGCCGCCCGCCATCGCGGAGCGGTCCGTTTTCGCGTCGATGCGTCCGAACTCCCGGCCCAGGGCCGACACCAGCAAGTGCACTTTCGAGGGGAAATAGCGGTACAGCGTCCCGACGGCCACGTCCGCGCGATCCGCCACCGCGCGCATCTGAACTGCTTCGTACCCGCCCTTGGACGCGATGGCCATGGTGGCGTCCAGGATGCGCTTGCGACGCTCGCGTTGTGCCTCCGAGCCAAGCTCGGATTCGGCCAGTACTGCCACGTTCATGACCTCGCGTGGCTGCGACTCGGGGACGTGGCCAGAGTTAGCGTTCGCGGACGACATCTGACGGGTTGCTCCTCTTTCGGGTGGTTCGTTCGCAAACGATAACCAAGTCGTGCGTGAATTTCCCACCTCCATCCCGCCGGGGCAGCGAGCTGTCCTGCTGCAATGGCGTTCGACGTAACGGTCGACCGCTGGCACTATTAGAACACGTTCTAGTGGCGAAGAACGAGGACAGCCCGCGAGGTGTGAGGCGTCTGGGCCGAAGTCTGTTCCGGCGCTGACCTCCCCACGGTGCCTTCGGGGCTCCTCACGGCAGCGTGGTGATGGTGCCTGAGTCCAGTAGGTCGGTGTAGTAGCTGCCACCCGGATAGAAATCGGGCGTGATTGTTCCCGCGAACATGTCGGTGATCCAGCCTCGCGTCAGACCCCATACCGCCGCCACATTCGCGGGCTTCGGACGACCGCATACCAGGTTTTCGTAGCCCGGCGACGACATGCCGAGCGCGTCGCCGTGGGCGCCGGTGGTCACCTTCACCCCGAGAAACGGTCGATCCGGCAGATACCGTTCGAGTGCCCTGGTGCCGCTTCGGAAGGCGTTGCAGAGCAGGTGCGGTGACGCCGTGGCGTAGATCGGCAGGGTGGTGCTGGCCAGCCCGGCCAACGCTTTGTCGGTATTAGAGCCGATAAACGACTTCACGCCGTCTTCGCTGATGATGCCGCGCAGCTGACTGAAGGTGGCGGGGTAGGCGCTATGCAGGCGCTCGGCGACGTATTCGACGGCCTCCACCCCGGCCGAATGCCCCACGAACACCAACTTCTCGGGCATCGGCGTCACGGTTCGGCCCAGATCTGACGTCGCGGCCCCCAACGACGATGCCAAGGCGCCGTTCGGATCATCTTTGTGGGCAAACACATCGGCGATGTTGTCGAGGAAGCCGGTGTTGTCGATCAGGTGCTCCAAGGTGCAGCCGAGGGGATGGACGGTGGGCAGCGTGGTGGCCATCACGAGGTAGCCGCTGTTGGCGAGCTCGGTGGCAAACGCAGACCATACGAATTTGCCCTCGACGAAACCGTGCTGCAACCACACCAATCCGAGCGGCGGCGTGCTCGGGACATACCAGGTCGTCGGTACCTGGCGGGTCGAGGTCGCGCACGCAACGTCAGTGGTGCTGTCGGCCGCGATCGAATCGGCCCGGGCTGGGCGCGGGACGGCGACCATTGCGGCGATCGCGACCGCGCTCAGCACGGCCGCGATGGAGCAGCCGACGCGCGTGGCCAGCGAACCCAAGGTCATTAAGAAATTGAAACACTTGACCCCTCGAGTCGGGCGTGATCAGGCGCGAATGCGCCGCCGGGCGCCTTATGAATTAAGCCGAGCAATCAATGTCCGGACGCACGGACGGTGAGCGCGGTGGCATTCGACTTGACGGTCGATCGCTGGCACTATTAGAACACGTTCTAGTGGGCTGTAGCGTCCCTAACGGTCACGATGAATCAAGCACACGGAGGGCCCCAGGTGGTAGCGACCGTCACTGACGAACAGTTCGCGGCGCGCGAATTGGTGCGGGATTGGGCCCGCAATGCCACCTCCGGTCCCGGCGGGACCGTCGCGATCCGTGAGGTCGAGCAGGGCAATCCGGATGCCTGGCGTGCCGTGTTCGCCCGGCTGGCCGACCTTGGCCTGTTCGGGGTGGCCGTCTCAGAGGACGCCGGCGGGGCCGGCGGCAGCATCGAGGATCTGTGCGCGATGGTCGAAGAGGCGGCCAAGGCGCTGGTGCCCGGGCCGATCGCCACCACCGCGCTGGCAACCTTGGTCGTCACCGATCTTGAGGTGCTGTCCGCGCTCGCGTCGGGGGAGCGGTTCGCGGGCTTGGCGCTCGAGGGTGACGTCCAGTTCGACGGCGCGAAGGTGTCGGGCACCGTCGACTTCGTGCTGGGTGGCGCCGACGGTGGTCTGCTGTTGCTGCCCGCCGGCGAGGAGTGGGTCCTCGTCGACACTGCCAGCGACGGTGTGCGGCTGGAGCCGTTGCAGGCCACCGATTTTTCCCGCCCGCTGGCGCGCGTGGTGCTGACGTCGGCACCGGCGACCCCGATCGACGCGTCACGTCAGCGGGTCGAGGAGCTGGCCGCGACCGTGCTGGCGGCCGAGGCCGCCGGCGTCACCCGCTGGTCGCTCGAGACTGCCGTCGATTACGCCAAGGTGCGCGAGCAGTTCGGTAAGCCGATCGGAAGCTTCCAGGCCATCAAGCACCTGTGCGCGGAGATGCTGTGCCGCGCGGAGCAGGCCGAGGTGGCCGCCTCCGACGCAGCACGCGCAGCCCGTGGCGCCGGCGCTGCCGACGAGAGACAGTTCTCGATTGCCGCCGCGCTGGCCGCCGGCGTCGCGATCCCGGCGGTGAAGGCGAACGTCAAGGACTGCATTCAGGTGCTCGGGGGTATCGGCTGCACCTGGGAACACGACGCGCACCTGTACCTGCGCCGCGCGCACGCGATCGGCCGGTATCTGGGCGGGGCGCAGCGCTGGCTGCGCCGCATTACCGAGCTCACCCAGGACGGGGTGCGCCGACGGCTGAGCATCGACCTGACGGAGGTCGAGGACCAGCGCGGCGAGCTTGCCGCGACCATCGCCGAGATCGCCGCGCTGCCGGCCGAGAAGCGGCAGGTAGCTCTGGCCGACGCGGGCCTGCAGGCGCCGCACTGGCCCAAGCCGTACGGGCGCGCCGCGTCGCCGGCCGAGCAGCTGCTGATCGACCAGGAGCTGGCCGCGGCCGGGGTTGACCGACCCGACCTGGTGATCGGCTGGTGGGCGGCGCCGACGATCCTGGAGCACGGCACGCCAGAGCAGATCGAGCGCTTCGTGCCCGCCACCACGCGCGGCGAATTCCTTTGGTGTCAGCTGTTTTCCGAGCCGGGAGCGGGCTCGGACCTGGCGTCGCTGCGCACTAAAGCGGTGCGCGGGGAAGGCGGGTGGTTGCTGACCGGGCAGAAGGTGTGGACGTCGGCCGCGCACAAGGCGGCCTGGGGCGTGTGCCTGGCGCGCACCGATCCCGATGCCCCGAAGCACAAGGGCATCACCTACTTCCTGATCGACATGAAATCGCCCGGCATCGACATCCGGCCGCTGCGCGAGATCACCGGCGACTCGCTGTTCAACGAGGTGTTCCTGGACAACGTCTTCGTGCCCGACGAGATGGTCGTCGGCACGGTGAACGACGGCTGGCGGCTGGCCCGCACCACGCTGGCCAACGAGCGGGTCGCGATGGCCAGCGGGACGGCGCTGGGCAACCCGATGGAAGAGCTGCTCGAGCTGCTGGCGAAGCGGGATCTCGACGTCGCCGAGCAGGACCGGCTGGGGCGGCTGATCATCCTGGCCCAGACGGGTGCGCTGCTGGACCAGCGCATCGCCCAGCTCGCGGTCGGCGGCCAGGACCCCGGCGCGCAATCCAGCGTGCGCAAGCTGATCGGCGTGCGCTACCGGCAGACGCTGGCCGAATTCACGATGGACGTCGCCGAGGGCGGGGGGCTCGTCGACCGCCGGGCGGATGGCGACCGAGCGGTGTTCGACTTCCTCAACACCCGCTGCCTGACGATCGCGGGCGGCACCGAGCAGATCCTGCTGACCGTCGCGGCCGAGCGGCTCCTGGGCCTGCCGCGCTGAAGCCGCGAGCGGCTGACGTAATAGGCCTAGGAAAACGTCGTGACCGCGCAGGTGCTCGGCGAGGTGATGTTGACCCCGCTGTAGACCACCTGGATGTGAGTGCAGGTGTAGACGGTTTCGTCGGTCTTGGGCTGGCCGGTACCCCAGTCGGTGGAGTCGATGCGCCCGGTCGTCTGGTACTTGTCCGGCGGTCCTTCACCGAAGTAGACGGTCGTGATCTCGTCGGTCCCCATCGATTTCATCACCCGCTCGTACTGCCCGGTGGCGTGCGCGTCCAGGTAGGCCATCCGGTTGTTCGACCGGATCTCAGTGGTCTGGCGTGCCCACAGGCCCGGCGGGAATCCGATCACCCCGCCGTCGGGCGCGCGGGTGTCGGCCCCGGCGATGAAGTCGCAATGGCCATCGGACTTGAAGCAGTTGAGGAACATATGCGTCTCCAGCTGGTTCGGGCCGTCCAGCGGAAACAGCGTGGTCGCGGTGTTGCTCGCCGCGCCGGCCGCGGGAGCCGGCACGAAAGTCAACATCAGTCCGACGGCTGCCAAACCCGTTACCGATCGCATCACCGGCGATTCCTTCCGTCGAACCCATCGAGCGACTATTCGTCGTAAGTGACTTCTACCGAATCAGATTCCGGGTGAGATTGACAGGCCAGAATTAGCCCCTCGTCGAGGTCCTGCTGCTCGAGCACGTCGTTGACCTCCATGTTGACTTTGCCGCTGCGCAACGTGCAGGCGCAGGCACCGCAGTGACCTTCCCGGCAGGAGAACGGCGCGTCGAGACCCTTGGCGAGCAGTACGTCGAGCAGTTTGGCGCTGCGCGGCCACGACACGGTGTGGGTCTCGCCGTCCAGTTCCACCACCGCGGTGGCCGGCGGCTGGTCGCCCTCGTCGGTGTCCTCGATCGTCACCGCGGCGAACGGATCAGACTCCAGCGACTTGAATACCTCGATATGCACTTGCGGCGCAGGCACTTTTAGCGTCTCCAGCGCCTGGCGGGCGGCGTCCATGAACGGGCCCGGCCCGCAGATGAAGGCGTGCCGATCGGTGAACGGCGTGGCCAGCTTCGCCAGCGCCGCGGCGCTGGGCAGACCCTGCAGCGATTCCAGCCAGTGCAGCACCGTGAGCCGGTCGGGATACTTGGCGGCCAGTTCGCGCAGCCCATCGGCGAAGATCACCGAGCCTTCGCCGCGGTTGGCGTAGACCAGCGTCACCTGTCCGCTGCCCTCGGACAGCGCCGACTTACAGATCGACATGATCGGGGTGATCCCGCTGCCGGCGGCCAGCAGCAGGAAATCCTGGTCGAGCGTCTTGGGAACGAAGTTGCCCGACGGGGCCAGCACGTGGATCCGCATGCCCTGGCGTGCGTTGTCGCATAGCCAGTTGGACGCATATCCGTCCGCGGTGCGCTTCACCGTGACCGCGAGCGCATCATCGGTGAACGGCGAGCTGCACAACGAGTAGCAGCGTGCCACCGAGCCGGTGCGGTCGCTGGGCACCCGCAGTGTCAGGAACTGGCCGGGCGCGTAACGCAGCCGCTCGGGCGGGATCTCCGGGTCGCCCGATGCGTCCGGCACCGCGAAAACCAGCGAGCGCGCGTCGTCGGTCTCGTCGATGACCTCGGCGATCTGCAGTTCAAGGACGTGGTCGCCGAGCGGCTCGTCCAGGTCTGCTTTCGTCAAGACCCGCCCTCCCTTTCATGACAACTAGAACATGTTACAGAAAACCCGATTCATATCGCTACCAGGCGCAGGCATACCCTGCTCGACACAAATCAGAACATGTTCTAGTCTGCTGTGTAAGTCCACTGAGTAAGTCTGGCCCAGGAGGCAAACCTAGTGACGTCCATTCAACAGCGTGATGCGCAGTCGGTCTTAGCGGGGATCGACGATCTGCTTCCCAGGATCCGGGAGCGCGCTCAGGCGACAGAGGACCTGCGCCGGCTGCCCGAGGAGACCGTTGCCGAGCTCGACGAAGTCGGCTTCTTCACGCTGCTGCAGCCCGAACAGTGGGGCGGTCTGCAATGCGACCCCGCGCTGTTCTACGAGGCCGTGCGGCGGCTGGCCAGCGCCTGTGGGTCCACCGGCTGGGTGAGCTCGATCATCGGCGTGCACAACTGGCACCTGGCGCTGTTCGACCAGCAGGCCCAGGAGGAGGTCTGGGGCGAGGACCCCAAGACCCGGGTCTCGTCGTCGTATGCCCCGATGGGCGCCGGGGTGGTGACCGACGGCGGCTACCTGGTCAACGGGTCGTGGAACTGGTCGTCGGGTTGCGATCACGCCACCTGGGCATTCCTGGGCGGACCCGTGATCAAGGACGGCCGGCCCGTCGACTTCGGCAGCTTCCTGATCCCGCGCAGCGAGTACCGCATCGACGACGTGTGGCATGTCGTCGGGCTGAAGGGCACCGGCAGTAACACCGTCGTCGTCAAGGACGTGTTCGTGCCGCGGCACCGGTTCCTGTCCTACAAGGCCATGAACGACGGCACCGCGGGCGGGTATCAGACCAACACCGCACCGGTTTACAAGATGCCTTGGGGCACAATGCATCCCACCACCATTTCGGCGCCGATCGTCGGGATGGCCTACGGCGCGTACGACGCCCACGTCGAGCACCAGGGCAAGCGGGTGCGCGCGGCGTTCGCCGGCGAGAAGGCCAAGGACGACCCGTTCGCCAAGGTGCGTATCGCCGAGGCGGCCAGCGACATCGACGCCGCGTGGCGTCAGCTCAGCGGAAACGTCGCCGACGAGTACGCGCTGTTGTCGGCCGGCAAGGAGATCCCGTTCGAGCTGCGCGCCCGCGCGCGCCGCGACCAGGTCCGTGCCACCGGCCGGGCGATCGCCTCGATCGACCGGCTGTTCGAGGCGTCCGGCGCCACCGCACTGGGCAATGACCAACCGGTGCAACGCTTCTGGCGCGACGCACACGCCGGCCGGGTGCACGCGGCCAACGATCCCGAGCGGGCCTACCAGATCTTCGGGAACAACGAGTTCGGGTTGCCGCCCGGCGACACCATGGTCTAGCCGTGACGGCGACTACGGGGGAGTTGACGTTCGAGTCCACCTCGCGCTTCGCGGAGGTGGACGTCGACGGGCCGCTGAAGCTGCATTACCACGAGGCGGGCGAAGGGAACGAGCAGACGATCGTGCTGCTGCACGGCGGCGGTCCGGGTGCGGCGAGTTGGACGAACTTTTCGCGCAATATCCCGGTGCTGGCGCAGCGGTTTCATGTGCTGGCCGTCGACCAGCCCGGGTACGGCCACTCCGACAAACGCGCCGAACACGGGCAGTTCAACCACTACGCCGCCCGCGCGCTCAAGGGTCTTTTCGACCAGTTGGGCCTGGGACGTGTTCCGCTGGTAGGCAATTCGCTGGGCGGTGGGACCGCGGTCCGGTTCGCGCTGGACTACCGGGACAAGGCCGGACGTTTGGTGTTGATGGGCCCCGGCGGGGTGAGCGTGAACCTGTTCGCCCCCGACCCGACCGAGGGCGTCAAGCGGCTGGGCAAGTTCTCCGCCGAGCCCACCCGGGAGAACCTCGAGGCCTTTCTGCGGGTGATGGTCTACGACCAGAAACTGATCACCCCCGAATTGGTCGAGCAGCGCTTCGAGTTGGCCAGTACGCCCGAATCGCTGACGGCGACTCGGGCGATGGGAATGTCTTTTGCCGGAGCCGATTTCGAGCTCGGCATGATGTGGCGCGAAGTGCACAAGCTGCGCCAGCCGGTGCTGCTGATCTGGGGCCGCGAGGATCGGGTCAACCCGCTGGACGGCGCCCTGGTCGCACTCAAGACCATCCCGCGTGCACAGCTACACGTTTTCGGGCAATGTGGGCACTGGGCACAGGTGGAGAAGTTCGACGAGTTCAACAAGCTCACCATCGATTTCCTGGGAGGTGCGTGATGAGCATCCGCTCGCTGGGCTACCTGCGCATCGAGGCCACCGACATGGCGGCCTGGCGCGAATACGGCCTGAAGGTCCTCGGCATGGTCGAGGGTAAGGGGACTACCGAAGGCGCGCTGTATCTGCGGATGGACGATTTCCCGGCCCGGCTGGTGATCGTGCCGGGCGAGCAGGACCGGCTGATCGAAGCCGGCTGGGAATGCGCGAATGCCGCAGGGCTGCAAGAGATCCGAAATCGTCTCGACGTCGAGGGCACGCCCTACAAGGAGGCCACCGCCGCCGAGCTGGCCGATCGCCGGGTCGACGAGATGATCCGGTTCTCCGACCCGTCGGGTAACTGCCTGGAGGTCTTCCACGGCGCCGCCCTCGAACACCGTCGCGTGGTCAGCCCGTACGGGCATAAGTTCGTCACCGAGGAGCAGGGCCTGGGGCACGTGGTCTTGACCACCCGGGACGACGAAGAGACTCTGCACTTCTACCGCGACGTGCTGGACTTCAAGCTGCGTGACTCGATGCGGCTGCCGCCGCAGGTGGTCGGACGGCCCGCCGACGGCCCGCCGGCCTGGCTGCGCTTCCTGGGCTGCAATCCCCGCCATCACAGCCTGGCCTTCATGCCGGGGCAGACTCCCAGCGGCATCGTGCACCTGATGGTCGAGGTGGAGAACTCCGACGACGTCGGGCTCTGTCTGGACCGGGCGCTGCGCAAGAAGGTGCCGATGTCGGCCACGCTGGGCCGCCACGTCAACGACCTGATGCTGTCCTTCTATATGAAGACACCCAGCGGATTCGATGTCGAATTCGGTTGTGAGGGAAGACAAGTCGAAGACAACGATTGGATCGCCCGGGAGAGCACCGCGATCAGCCTGTGGGGTCACGACTTCAGCGTCGGCTTCAAGGGTTGACCATGGCCGCGCCGATCGACCCGCGTA
The DNA here is from genome assembly GCF_059812735.1 of Mycobacterium sp. NGS40. Classification (NCBI taxonomy): domain Bacteria; kingdom Bacillati; phylum Actinomycetota; class Actinomycetes; order Mycobacteriales; family Mycobacteriaceae; genus Mycobacterium; species Mycobacterium sp. NGS40. The sequence continues at coordinate 133,461 of NZ_JCALDG010000011.1, read as the reverse complement.
CGTTCCGCAACGTGCTGGGTCAGTTCTGCACCGGGATCACGATCATCACCACCGTGCACGACGACGTTCCGATCGGCTTCGCATGCCAGTCCTTCGCGGCGCTGTCACTGGACCCGCCGCTGGTGCTGTTCTGCCCGACCAAGGTGTCGCGGTCGTGGCAGGCCATCGAGGCAAGCGGGCGGTTCTGCGTCAACATGCTGACCGAGAGCCAGAAGTACGTCTCGGCCCGGTTCGGATCCAAGGAACCCGACAAGTTCGCCGGAATCGACTGGCACGCATCAGAGCTCGGCTCGCCGATCATCGACGGATCGCTTGCCCATATCGACTGCACGGTGGCTTCCGTGCACGACGGCGGCGATCACTTCGTGGTGTTCGGCGCCGTGCGGTCCTTGTCGGAAGCGCCCAAGATCAAACCGCGGCCGCTGCTGTTCTATCGCGGTGAATACACCGGGATCGAACCGGACAAGACGACGCCCGCTCAGTGGCGCGACGACCTGGAAGCTTTCCTCACCACGACGACGCAGGACACCTGGCTCTAGCCTGTCGGCGCTCAGCCGTTTGTGCCTCGGTAGGTTTCCTGTCGGACTGCCTCCGGGCCGGTTCGCAGATCGTCACCCGCTGACGACCAGGCCGCGCTGCGGTCTGAGGTGAGTTCGTCGGTCTCGTCTGCTTGCTTGTCCTGCTTCGCGGTCTTCGGGTCGATGCTGTCGGCACGGTCGAACTGTTCCTGGAGTTGTTCGCGCGATGTCGCCGCGTCGTTCTGATGCTGGGCGGCCCGCTCCTGCAGCCGTGCGGCTTCGGCCGCCTTCACTTCGGCCTCCGCCTGCGCCGCACGTGCCTTCGCGGCGGTCTCCTGGGCGAGTGCTTCTCGGCGTTCGACCTTGGCCGACTCGACTCTTGCCTGCTCGCGAATCGCCTCGGCCTGCCGCTGACGGTGGCGTGTCCGGCTCTTGCTGATCACCACGACCAGAGCGGCAATCAGCAAGACTGCTACTACGGCTATCACAATCCACATTGTGTTTGTGCTCATCCTGGGCTCCGTTTTCCAAGGTGGGTGTTGTTGGCGCTGTGGCCCCTTGGACGAGTCCCCATATTGCACACAAATAAAACTACGAACTGTGTCGGATCGCCTTGCCGGTAAGTGGTTTCGATGCCGCCGTCTCGGGGCATTTCAGAGAGCATCACGGTGATGGGTTCCCGGTGGCCCGTTGAGGGGGCGGGCCACCGGGCCGATCCGAATTAACGGGTCCCCATATTCGACATATATCAAACAACGGCGGAAAGCGCTGCTTCCGGCAGGAATCTCTGCTGCCGGCTGCGGCCGGACAGTCTATGGCTACATGAAGTCCAAGGCCTCGACGGTCGCGATCGGGCCCTCATGCGTCGGCCGGTTCGCGCCACCGATCACATAAACCGTGTTGCCCACCGTGGCGACCACCTCGGCATGCCGCGGCGTCGGCATCGGGGGCAGCGTGCTCCATTTGTCCTCGGAGATGTCGTACATCTCGACGACGTTGAGCACGCGGGTCGGCTCTTCGCCGCCGACCGCGAGAATCCGGCCGTCGATATAGGTGGCGCCGTAGCTGCCGCGTGGTGTCGGCATACCGACGAGCTTGGTCCACTGTCCGGATTGCGGGTCGAACCGCTCCAAGGCCGCGGAGTTCTTGTCCGAGGACAGGAACCGGCCGCCGACGGTGTACACATAGGTGCCATCGGAGACCGCGGCGAGGTGTTCGCGCGGGGTGGGCATGTCGGCGGCGTCTTTCCACGAACTGCCGTCGAACACCTCGGTTTGCGGCACCAGCTGCTTGGCGTTCTGCCCGCCGACGGCGACGAGCTTGTCGCCGACCACCGCCGCGGCCGGCGCCGCGCGAGCGTGCGTCAGCGGCGCTAACTCCACCCAATTGCCGCCGCGCAGGGCGAACACCTTGTTGGAACCGTCGGCGATGTTGTCGCTGGCGCCACCGAGGATGACCACCTCGCCGCGGTAGGTCGCGGCGGCCGCGTGGTGCAGCGGAATCGGCAACGGCGGCCCCGTTTCCCAGGCTCCGGTCTTCGGGTCGAAACTCTCGACCGTCTGCAGGGCGACGCCGTTGCGCAGGCCGCCCATGATCCAGATCTTGCCGTTGAGCACCGCCCACGCCATCATCAGCCGGGCGGTCGGCGCGTCCGGCAGCGAGCGCCATTGTGCGGCCGGCTGAATCTTGCGGGCCGGCAGCTTCAGTGCTTCGGCCGTCGACGTCGGCTGGCCATTGCCGATGACGCTCGATCCACCGATCGCGTAGACGGACTTTTCGACCGCCGCGACCGCCATGCCGTGTCGCGGGGTCGACATGTCGGGCAGACCCGACCACGTTTTGCTCATCAGGTCGAACACCGAAACGCTTTTGAGAACCTGCCCGCCGGACACGCCTCCGACGGCAACCAGCCGTCCGTCGGTGATGACGACGCCGAGGTCGCTACGCGCCTGGGGCAGTGGGGGCAACGTCGTCCAGGTTTTGGCGACCGGGTCGTACGCCTCGACGTTGACCTGGTCGGAGTCCCCGGTGGTGCCACCCACCGTGTAGACGAGCTTGCCGTCCGAGGCCGCGGCAAGCTGTTGGCGCGGGGTCGGTATCGGAGCGCCGAGGGTCCAGGACGTGCCGTCGAAGATTTCGGTGGTGTTCAGCAGTGCGCCGTTGGCGTCCACACCGCCCGTGACGACGAGGCGGTCGCCCACGACCGCGGCCGCTGCTCCCGCGCGTGGCTGCAGTAGCCGAGGCAGCTCCACCCAACGACTGTTGACGACTCGCCAAACCTGATCCGTCGCAACGCTTTTCCCGCCGACGCTTTTGAAGCCGCCGAGTACGACCGGGTTGCCCTGCCAGTTGACGGCCATCGCATCCTGCACGGCGACGGGGAGATCGTCGCCGCCTTTCCAGCTGTCGATGACGGGGTCGTAGCCCTCTTGCAGTGCGGTGACCGCGCCGTCGCTCCGGATCCCGCCGAATACCCAGATGGTTCCGTCGACCTGTGTCGTCGCCGTCTCGACGCGCGATACGCGATCGTTGGTGATCGGCTTCCACACCACCGGCGCCTGGGTCGTCGGCTTGCCCGCGACCGGTTGCTGGTTCTTGTTGTCGGGTGTCAGGAACAACAGACCGCCGACGACCAGCAACACGACGACGGCGAGCGCGCCGGCGACCAGCCCAATGCGGTTGCGCTTTTTGCCCGGCTCGCTGAACCACTCCCGCACCTTGACCAGGATCGGCTTGCGCCAGGAGGGTGGGACCGAACCGGACGACGGCGGTTGCCCCGGACCACTCGGTGGCATGCCGGATCCGCCGCCGCCCGGCGCCGAAGCACCAAGCAATGCTTGGGTTTCCGCGGCGGAGGCGCCCCTGAGGATGTTCGCCGCCTGGGTGAACTCGGACTGACTGGGAGCAGCGGGCTGCGGGCGCGGCGACGCGCCCCCGATGACGTCACCCGGTTGCCGGGTGGAGCCCGGGTCCGCGGCAGGGGGGACCGAGCCGGGAACGGTCGACGTCGTACCGTCCGGTGCCGACGCGAGGGCGTCGGTGGAGGCGATCGACGTCTCCGTGCCGCCGCCGGGCGGCTTGTTCAGCTGCCGTCCCGATTCGGTTGCGGTGTTGGTGATCGCCATCGAATCGGGTCGCAATCCGCTGAGCTTCTGTGCGGCCTGCAATTCGCGGCCGAACTCCGCTGCGGACGCGGGCCGTTCCGCCGGATCGATCGCCATCGCATGCTCGATCGCCGCGCAGACGGCTTCCGGGATTCCTTCCGGGCGCATGTCGGGAATCCGTGTCGTACTGATGCGCAGATACTGTGCGACGAGGTCCTCGTCGTTCTTGCGTTCATGGGCGGCCGCGCCGGCGATTAGCGCATAGATCGTGGCGCCCAGCGAGTAGAGGTCGGAGGCCACGGTGGCCGGCTTACCGGTCATGACTTCCGGCGCGGTGTAGTCGATTGTGCCCGAGAAGAACCCGGTCGCGGTTTCGTAACCACCCTCGATGTGGGCGATCCCGAAGTCGCTCAGCAGGGGCTCGCCGTAGTCGCTGACAAGCACGTTAGCGGGCTTGATGTCCCGGTGTAAGGTGCCGCTTCGGTGTGCGGTTTCCAGTGCGCCGCAAAGCTTTACGGCAATTCGCAATGCCTCGGGCCAGGCGGTCGGCCCTTCGCGGCGCAACCGGACCGCCAGGGAATCCGCGGACATGTACGGCATCACGATGTAGGGCCGGCCGCTGTCGGTCACCCCGACGCGCAGAATGTTGACGATGTTCGGATGCCCCGAGAGTCCGCCCATCGCATAGCCTTCACGCAGAAAGCGCTCGCGGCTTTCCTCGTCGATATGCGAAGGCAACACCTTGATCGCGACGTTGCGACCGAGCGCTGTCTCGTAGGCGCAGTAGATGACTCCTGCGCCGCCCCTGGCGACTTGGCGTGCGTCCTCGAATCCGGCGTCGGACAGTTCCGCGATGATGCCGCTGGGCGGCGCTGCGTCTTTGGGGGACCCATCACCCATATCCTTGGCGCTCAACTTCCCCGCGATTGTCGAATTCGCGAGCTCAAGAGTATCCCTAGGGGCCTGTTCGGGGACATGATTCGACCATGATCAATCGGCGGAAATCCGTCGGGACCGGCGACGTGGCGTGGCCGAACGCGTGAGACAACGAGCAAAGGCGTCCTGAACAGCCGTACTAGTTGAAATCAAGGGCCTCGACGGTCGCGACGGGACCCTCGTGTGAGGGGCGGTTCGCACCCCCGATGACGTAGACGGTGTTGCCGACCGTGGCCACCACCTCGGCGTGGCGCGGGGTCGGCATCGGCGGCAGCGTCGTCCACTTCCCGGTGGCGATGTCGTACATCTCGCCGACATTCAGCACCCTCGACGGCTCTTCGCCGCCGAGCGCGACGATGCGCCCGTCGATGTAGGTGGCACCGTAGCTGCCGCGCGGTGTCGGCATACCCACCAACTTCGCCCACGTACCCGACCCGAGGTCGAACCGCTCCAGTGCCCCGGAGTTCTGGTCGGGCGAAAGCGACCTGCCGCCGAGCGCGTAGACGTACGCGCCGTCCGAAACCGCGGCCAGGTGTTCGCGCGGGGTCGGCAGGTCGGCGGCGTCCTGCCACGAAGTGCCGTCGAAGATCTCGGTTTGCGGGACGAGCTGCTTGCCGTTCTGCCCGCCGACCACCACCAGTTTGTCTCCGACGACCGCCGCGGCCGGCGCCGCCCTGCCGTGCCGCATCGACGGTAGCTCGACCCAGTTGCCGCCGTGCAGCGCGAATACCTTGTTCGAGCCGTCGGCGATGTTGTCGCCTGTACCGCCGAGGACAACGACCTCGCCGCGGTAGGCCGCCGCCGCCGCGTGGTGCAGCGCGATCGGCAACGCAGGCCCGGGTTCCCAGATTCCGGTGCGTGGCTCGTAGCTCTCAACCGTTTGCAGCGCAACGCCGTTGCGCAGCCCGCCGAGGATCCAGACCTTGTCGTTGAGCACGGCCGAGGCCATCATCAGCCGGGGAGTCGGAGCGTCCGGTAGCGAACGCCACGGCGGTGCCGGCTGGGTCTTGCGGGGCGGCAGTTTGATCATCTCGGCCGAGGTGATCGCCTGCTGGTCCCCGATCGCCGTCGATCCGCCGATTGCATAGACCGACCGCTCCACCGAGGCGACCGCCATGCCGTGCCGTGCGGTCGCCATATCCGGCAGACCGGACCAGGTTCTGGTCGTCAGATCGTAGATGGAGACGCTCTTGAGGACCTGGCCCGACGAAACGCCGCCAAGCGCCACCAGGCTTCCGTCCGCGACCGTCGCGCCGAGCTCGCTGCGGGCTTTTGGCAACGCGGGCAACGACGTCCACGCTTTCATGCCGATGTCGTATGCCTCGACCGTGGCCAAGTCGGCGCCGTTCGTTCCGCCAAGCGCATACACCAGCTTTCCGTCCGAGGCCGCGGCCAGCAGCTGCCGGGGCGTGGGCAGTGGCGCGCCCAGCGTCCACGCATTGCCGTCGAACACTTCGGTGGTGTTCAGCAGGGCGCCGTTCGCATCGACGCCGCCTGTGACGACGATGCGGTCGCCCACCACCGCTGCCGCGGCGGCGGCCCTGGGCTGCAGCAGGTGCGGCAGCTCGACCCAGTGACCGTTGACCAACCGCCAAACTTGGTCTGCTGCAACGTTTTTACCCTCAGCCGTCGTCCAGCCGCCGAGCACCACCGGGTTGCCCTGCCAGTTGACCGCCATCGCGTGCGAAACCGCGACGGGCAGATCGTCGCCGCGTTTCCATTCGTCGATGGCCGGGTCGTAGCCCTCGTGCCGCGCGGTGACGGTGCCGTCGCTTCGAATTCCGCCGAAAACCCAGATGGTGCCGTCGACTTGTGTCGTCGCCACCGCATAGCGGGCCACCCGCGCATCCGAGATCGGTGTCCACTGCACAGCCGGTTGTGCGGGGTGTGCCGGGGGCTGTTGCGCATTCGAGGCGGTCGTGTGGTTGTCCCCGCCGGACGGCAGTGTGGCATAGACGGTGCCGGCGACCAGCACAGCGACCATGACGGCCGCGCCGGCGGCTAATCCGATGCGGCTGCGCTTCTTTCCCGGCTCCGAGAACCACCCCGCCGCCCGCGACCGCAGCGGAGGCTTTCCACCGGGCGGTCCGGCGGGGCCGGACGAATCGCCTTCCGGAGGTGCCCCGTCGTCGCCGTCCTGGTGCGTCTGCGCAATCTCTGGCTGCACCTCGGCGTCGTAGACGGCGCGCAAGACCGGTGCCGCATCCGAAAACTCGCGCTGGATCACCGATTCCCGGACCCGGGTGGCCGGGGCCGTGGACGGTGCCGGCGCGCCGTCGTCGCCGGAAGCGGGCCCCTCCAATTGGGAGATCTCAACGGCCGCCGCACGTATCGAGTGGCGACCGGAATCGGTGATCGCCATCGCGTCGGCGGGCAAGCCGTTGCTGCGCTGGGCCGCCTGGAACTCGCGGCCCAATTCCGCTGCGGACGAGGGACGGTCCGCGGGGTCCACCTCCATCGCCGCTTCGATTGCAGCGCAGACCGCGTCGGGCACTCCGTTGGCGCGCAAATCGGGGACGGAGGTGGTGCTGATACGCAGGTATTGAGCGACGAGGTCTTCGCTCGCCAGGCGCTCATAGGGGGCAGTTCCGGCGATCAGTGTGTAAATCGTGGCGCCGAGCGAATATACGTCGGAGACCACCGTCGCGGGATTGCCTGCCAACGACTCCGGCGGTGTGTAGTCGATTGTGCCGGAGAAGAACCCGCTCGTGGTTTCATAGCCGCCCTGGATGTGAGCGATCCCGAAGTCGGCCAATTGCGGTTCGCCGTAATCGTTGACGAGCACGTTCGCGGGCTTGATGTCACGGTGCAAAATGCCGGTCTTGTGGGCGGTTTCCAATGCGCCACTCAACTTCACCCCGATTCGCATGGCCTCCGGCCATGGGATTCGACCCTCACGCCGCAGCCGTACCGCCAGGGAATCCTCAGCGCAGTAAGGCATCACGATGTAGGGCTGGCCACTCGAGGTGATGCCGACGCGCAAGATGTTCAGGATGTTCGGGTGCCCCGAGAGCCCACCCATCGCATATCCCTCGCGCAGAAAGCGCTCGCGGCTCTCCTCGTCGAAACTCGCCGGCATCACTTTGATTGCGACCTTGCGGCCCAACGCCGTCTCGTGACAGCGGTAGACCACCCCGGCGCCGCCCTTGCCGACCTGGCGGGCGTTGTCGAATCCGGCGGCGGCCAACTCCTCCGGGATGCCCTTGACGGCCGATGCCGGGCCTTCGGTCTTGGGTGCATCAGCCACGGGCGCCAACCTCCTGCGTAAGTGTGACTCGCGTGCTCAAGCGTAACTAAAAGGGACCTCGCCCGCGCTTCGAGCGGGACGGACTCGGCGAGGTATGAACTTGTTCAAACACCCTCTGTCGCCTTGGGTTTCCTGCGGGTTAACCCTCGGTCAGAATGGAGCCATGACAGTGGATCTGACTGCGTACTTCGACCGGATCAATTACGGCGGTGCGGTCGAACCGACCCTCGAGGTGCTGCAGGGTCTAGTGACCGCTCACACCCAGTCCATCCCGTTCGAGAATCTCGATCCGATGATGGGCGTGCCGGTCGACGATCTGGGTCCAGACGCCCTGATCGACAAGTTGGTGCACCGGCGCCGCGGCGGTTACTGCTACGAGCACAACGGGCTGTTGGGTTACGTGCTGGCCGAAGTCGGCTTTCGGGTACGGCGGTTGACCGGGCGGGTGATCTGGATGCTGGCGCCCGACGCTGCGACGCCTGCGCAGACCCACACCGTGTTAGCCGTAACGTTCCCCGGTTCGCAGGGGTCCTATCTCGTGGACGTCGGCTTCGGCGGCCAGACCCTGACGTCTCCGATTCGCTTCGAAATCGGCAACGTGCAACAAACCGCGCACGAGCCCTACCGGCTGGAGGACCGCGGCGACGGCCTGGTGCTGCAGGCGGAACTGCGCGGCGAATGGCAATCGCTGTACGAATTCACCACCCAGACCCGGCCGCAGATCGATCTGCGGATGGGCAGCTGGTACGTCTCGACAAACCCGGCCTCGCACTTCGTGACCGGCCTGATGGTCGCCCGGGTCAGCGGCGACGCCCGGATCAATCTGTCCGGACGTAACCTGGCCATCCACCGCGACGGCGGGACCGAGAAGATCGTTCTCGACGATGCCGCCGCGGTGGTCGACGCGCTGAGTGACCGGTTCGGCATCAATATCGACGACGTCGGCGAGCGCGGCCGGCTCGAAGCGCGCATCGCCAATATCGTCGGCAATTGAGCGACAAAATCCCCGACGCGTGCCGGGTTTGCAAGAAACGTTTCGCCGGTCGTCGCGGCGACCGAAAAGCGTCCGCCCAAAATGGTCGCCCGGCAAATGGATCCCGACGCCCTGGGCCGTGCCACCAGGCCCCGAGCAGTGACAAAAGCGCCGATAGTAGCCCGATCGTGATCTCCGCCATATCGAACCGGTGCGGCGAATAGCACACGCGCCTATTAATCTGTCCTACCGTGAGTCGGGATCTTTGTTTGGATGATGTTGTGGCCACCTCGGACGACGCGGAACGATTCGCGTCCCCCGAGGTCGCAATCGTCGTACCCGAAGGCCTGACGCTGACGTCGTACTTCGACAAGAACCGCGCCGAGCACGGGGACAGCCCGGCCTACCGTTTCCTTGACTACTCCCACGAACCAGACGGGCGGCCCGTGGTGCTCAGCTGGAACCAGCTGTGGGTCCGGGTGTGCTCGATCGGCGCCCGGCTGCAGCAGGTCACCAAGCCGGGGGACCGGGTGGCGATCCTCGCGCCGCAGGGCCTCGACTACGTCGCGGCGTTCTTCGGCAGCGTCTATGCAGGCAATATCGCCGTGCCGCTGTTCGCGCCGACCATGTCCGGGCATGCCGAGCGGCTGGCCGCGGTGCTGGAAGACGCCCGCCCCGCCGCGGTATTGACCACGACCGCCGCCGCCGAGTCTGTTCGCACGTTCATCCGGACGCTGGCGCCGAACGAGCGCCCGCGGATGATCGCGGTCGACGCGCTGCCGGAGACCCTTGGTGCGATGTTCACCGGCGCAGACCTGCACACCGACGACGTCGCCTACTTGCAGTACACCTCGGGTTCGACCCGGTCACCGGCCGGGGTGGAGATCACCCACCGCTCCGTTTACACCAATGCGATGCAGATGGTCATGTCCGGCGGGCTCGACGTGGATGTGCGCACGGTGAGTTGGTTACCCCTGTTTCACGACATGGGGCTGATGATGATCATGTTCACGGCGTTCTTCGGGGCGCACGTCACGATCATGGATCCGATGGCGTTTCTTCGCCGGCCCTACCGCTGGATCAAGCAGTTGGGCATCGAGTCGGCCTACGGCCGCACCTTCGCGGCGGCGCCGAACTTTGCCTTCGAACTGACGTCCGAGCGTGGATTGCCGCCGGCGGGCGAAACTCTCGACCTCAGCAACGTCGTGTGCATCCTCAACGGATCCGAGCCCGTCACGATGTCGGCCATTGAAAAGTTCACCAACGCGTTTGCTCCCTACGGGCTGCCCGCGAACGCGGTCAAGCCGTCCTACGGGATGGCGGAGGCGACGCTCTCGGTGGCCAGCATCTCGCAGGAGGCCGCGGCGAGCGTGATCTACCTCGACCGCGAACAGCTCGGCGACGGGCGCGCGGTGGTCGTGGAACCCGACGATCCCAACGCGGTCGCCCAGGTGTCCTGCGGGCAGCCGATCCCCGACCAGTGGGCGGTGATCGCCGACCCCGACGGCGCCGAGGTGCCCGACGGCACCGTGGGCGAAATCTGGTTGCAAGGCGTCAACATCGGCCGCGGCTACTTCGGACGCGAGGATGAAACCCGACGGGTGTTCGGCAACAAGCTGCAGTCCCGGCTCAGCAGGGGCAGCCATGCCGAGGGTGCCGCCGACAACGGCTGCTGGCTGGCGACCGGTGATCTCGGGGTCTACCTGGACGGCGAGCTGTACCTGACCGGCCGGATCAAGGACTTGATCATCATCGACGGCCGCAACCATTACCCGTTCGACATCGAGACCACGGTCAGCGAGTCGTCGCCGGCCATTCGTACCGGCTATGTCGCCGCCTTCTCCGTTCCCGCCGAGGCGCTCGGATCCACCGAGGGTGGCTCCGGCGAGCAGCTGGTGATCGTGGCCGAGCGGGCCGCGGGCGCCGGACGTACCGACCTCGGTCAGATCGCAGACGTTGTGCGGGCGGCGATTTCGCGCAACCACCAGGTTCGGATCGCCGACGTGCGGCTCGTGGCCGCCGGCACCATTCCCCGCACTACCAGTGGCAAACTGGCCCGTAGTGCCGCCCGGGCCGAGTACCTCGCCGGTAAGTTCAACCGCTGACCGACAGCCACGGCCCGATTCGGCGCAGGGCTTCCTCGATGTCGCCGGTCGGTCCGGCGAACGACAGCCGGACGAACCTGTTGCCACGCGCGGTATCGAAGTCGATACCGGGAGCAATCGCAACGCCGGTGTCGGCCAACAGTTTTGAACAGAATGCCAGCGAGTCGTCGGTGTAGTCCGAGACGTCGGCGTAGACATAGAACGCACCGTCGGTCGGAGCCAGCCGGTCGATACCGATTCCGCGCAGCCCGTCCAGCAGCAGTGAGCGGTTGACCGCGTAGTGGTGGAGGTTGCCTTCGGCTTCGGCGGTTGCCTGCGGCGTGAACGCGGCGACCGCGGCGAGTTGCGGCAGCACCGGCGGGCAGATGGTGAAGTTGCCGGTCAGGCAGTCCACCGCACGAAGCAGCTCGGGCGGCACCAGCAACCAGCCCAGCCGCCAGCCGGTCATCGCGTAGTACTTGGAAAAGCTATTGACCACCACGGCATTTCGTGAGGTCTGCCAGGCGCTGCTGGTTTGCGGGGCACCCTCGTAGACCAGCCCGTGATAGACCTCGTCGCTGATCAGCCGGACGCCGGAGGAGTCGCACCACGATGCGATTGCCGCCAGCTCTTCGGGCGGTATGACGGTGCCGGTGGGATTGGCCGGACTGGCCACGATGACACCGCGCACCGGAGGGTCGAGTTCGGACAGCATCTGTGCGGTGGGCTGGAATCGGGTCTGGGGACCGCACGGGATTTCCACCACCTCACATCCCAACGCGGACAGGATGTTCCGGTAACACGGGTAGCCGGGGCTGGCCAGCGCGACCCGATCCCCGACATCGAAGCAGGCCAGAAATGCCAGCAGGAACCCGCCTGAGGATCCCGTGGTGACTACCACGGCGTCGGGTTCAACCGAGATACCATGCAGGCGTTGGTAATTCGCCGCGATAGCAGCGCGCAGCTCGGGAATGCCCAGGGCGACGGTGTAGCCCAGCTGGTTGGCCTGCACGGCCGCTGCCGCCGCGGCGCGGACCGGCTCCGGAGCGCCCACGCTGGGTTGCCCCGCCGACAGATTGACCAGATCGCCGTGGCTGCGCTGGCGCTCCGCGGCCGCCAGCCAGACATCCATCACATGGAAGGGCGGGATGCCGGCGCGCAGCGCGACGGAGGCGTTCACGACGTTTCGAGCACCTCGGATTCGAGTTGGCGCAGCACCTCTCGTGGCGAGTCGAGCAGCTGGGCGCTGCCGTGTGCGCGTTTGAAATACAAGTGCATGTCGTGCTCCCAGGTGATCGCGATGCCCCCGTGCAGCTGGACGCCCTCGCTCGTCACAGTACACAGCGCCTCGGTGGCGGCCAGCCGAGCCGTTGCGGCGTTGGTGGGGGTGGGGTCGTCACAGGCTTCGTTCACCACGGCCTTGGCCGCGGCGATCGCGACATACAGATCGGCCATCCGATGCTTGAGGGCCTGGAAGCTGCCGATCGGCCTGCCGAATTGCACCCGGTTCTTGGCGTATTCGACGGTCAGTTCCAGGCAGCGTTCGGCGGCGCCGATCTGCTCGGCCGCCAGCAGGATGGCCGCGGTGTCGGCCAGGCCCGGGTCGGGGCCTAGCGCTACGGTGTCTTCGGGCTGGATTCGGGCCAGCCGCCGGGTGGGGTCCATCGCGGTAACGGGCTGCACGCTGAACCGGGTCCACCGGCTCAGTTCTCCGTCGGCCGCTGCGACCACGACGTCGGCGACGTCGCCGTTGACGACGTAGTCCGCGTCGAACACCAGCGCTCCAATCGAGTCGCCCGCGGCCAGCGCTTCCAGTGTCTGGGCGTCCGGCTCGGGTGCGGCCAGCAGCGCGAGCTCGGCCAGCGTGGTGCCCAGCAACGGGGAGGGTACCAAGGCGCGGCCAAGCTCCTGCAGAACCGTTGCGGCGTCGGCCAATTCGCCGCCGGCCCCGCCCAGCTCCTCGGGTATCACCAGCGCGGCGGCACCCACCTGCTCGCACAGCAGCTGCCACAGCGATTCGTCATAGCCGTGCTCGGCTGCGATCGCGGTCCGCACCGCCGCGGGATTGGCGTGCTTGGTGACCAGCGCAGCGACGGTCTCACGCAGCAGTTCCCGTTCTTCAGTCATGGCGCCGCTCCTCTTCATTGCTGCGCGCTGCATCGTCGCCGGCGCAACTCACAATGCCTCCAACACTCGGCACCGGTGCGCCTCCGGCGTGCCCCAGGCCGACCGCAGCGCCTGCACCCGCAGCAGCCACAGTGACAGGTCGTACTCCTGGGTGAAGCCGATCGCGCCGTGCGTCTGCAACGCCGACCGCGCGGCCAGCAGGCCGGCATCGGACGCCGCGGCTTTCGCCGCGCTCACCTCACGGGGCTCCAACGACAAGGCCGCGCCGTAGACGAGTGGGCGCGCCAGTTCGATCGCGATGTGTACGTCGGCCAGCTTGTGCTTGATCGCCTGATAGGAGCCGATCACCCGGCCGAACTGCGCGCGCTGCTTGGCGTACTCGACGGTGGCATCCAGCAGGGCCTCGGCAGCCCCGACCAACTGCGCCGCAGTTGCCAGTGCGCCGAATTCAAAGGCGCGCTGGATGTCTGCCTGCCAAGTCGCACCGGTTGCCGCCACGTCATACAAGCGCCGGCTGGGGTCCACGGACCGGTGGCATCCCCCCGCGTCCGCTTCGCTGACGCCGTCGCCGGTGGCCAGCAGCACCAGCCCGGCGGCTTGAGCGTCCACCGCGCGCGGGGTGTGCGGCGGCAGCGCGACCGTGGCGATCAGTTCACCGCTGGACAACTCGGCGCTGCGCTGGTCGTCGGCGAGCAAAATCGGTGCCACGGCGATGGATTCGGTGACCGGACCCGGCACACACCAGCGGCCGAGGCGTTCGAGCGCGACCACCAGATCCACCGGGTGGGCGTCGAGGCCGTCGTATTTCTCCGGCACTATCAGTGCGGTGACGCCGAGGTCGGCCAGCTGCTCCCATACCTTGCGGCCGGGTGCGACGTCGCCGTCGGACCACGCGCGTAGCGCGCCGGGCAGGTCCGCCGCACCCAGCGCCGCGTCGATGCTGGCCGCGAAGTCGCGCTGCTGTTCGTCGAGCGCAAATTTCACTTCTTGCCTCCGGACTTTTCGCGCGGCAGGCCCAGCAGCCGCTCGGAGATGATATTGCGCTGAATTTCGTTGGTACCGGCATAGATTGGGCCGCCCAGCGCGAACAGCAAACCATCGGTCCACGGCCCGGCCAGCTCCCCGTCGGCGCCCCGGATGTCCAGCGCCGTCTGGTGAATCGCCACGTCGAGGTCGGACCAGAACACTTTCGTCACCGAGGATTCGGCACCCAGCTCCCCGCCGGCGGCCAGCCGGGTCACCGTGCCGAACGTCTGCAGCCGGTAGGCCTGCGCCTTGATCCAGGCGTCGGCGACTCGATCGGCGAATTCGGTGGGGGAGCCGTTGTCTTTCCACAGCTGCACCAGCCGTTGCGCGGCCGCCAGAAAGCGGGCCGGGCTGCGCAGCGACATGCCGCGTTCGTTGCTGGACGTGCTCATGGCCGCGCTCCAGCCCTCGTTCGGGGTGCCGATGACATCCTCGTCGGGCACGAAGACGTCGTCGAGGAAGATCTCACCGAATCCGGTGTCCCCGCCCAGCTGGACGATGGGCCGCACGGTCACGCCCTTGGCCTTCAGGTCGAACATGAAGTAGGTCAACCCGTTGTGTCGCTGCGCCGAGGGATCGGAACGGAACAGTCCGAAGCCCATCTCGGCGAACGGCGCCCGCGAGCTCCAGATCTTCTGGCCGTTCAGCAGCCAGCCGCCTTCGGTCTTGGTGGCGGTGGACCGCAACGACGCCAGGTCGCTGCCGGATTCGGGCTCCGACCACGCCTGCGCCCAGATCTGTTCGCCGCTGGCCATTTTCGGCAGGATGCGGTCCAACTGCTCTTCGGTGCCATGTGCGAACAACGTCGGTGCCAACATTGAGATGCCGTTGGCGCTGGCGCGACCCGGTGCTCCGGCACGGAAGTACTCTTCCTCGTAGACCACCCAATGCAACAGCGACGCGTCGCGGCCGCCGTACTTCTCCGGCCAGTTGATGACCGACAGGCCTGCGTCGTACAGCACCTTGTCCCAATGACGATGCTGGGCAAAGCCTTCCGCGTTGTCATACGACTCTGTCGGGATCGACTCGGCGTTGGCCGACAGGAAGTCCCGCACCTCGGCCGCAAAGGCCAGGGTCTCTTCGTCCAGTGCTAAGTCCATTTGGAGTCCATTTCAGGTCCATTCTCGCAGTTGTGGTTTGAGCACCTTGCCGCCGGCGTTGCGCGGCAATTCGTCGACGAACCGCACGGACCGTGGTGCCTTGAAGTTCGCCAAATGTTCTCGGGCGTAAGCGATTACTGACTGCTCGTCGAGGTTCGCGCCGGGCCGGGTCACCAGGAATGCCCGGCCGACCTCGCCAAGGCGCTCGTCGGGAACCCCGATCACCGCGACGTCGGCCACCCCGTCCATGCGGGCCAGCACCTGTTCGATCTCGGCGGGATAGACGTTGAATCCGCCGCAGATGTACATGTCCTTGAGGCGGTCGGTGATGCGCAGGTTGCCGTTCGTGTCGAGGACGCCGATGTCGCCGGTGTGCAGCCAGCCGTCGGTGTCGATGGCCGCGGCGGTGGCCTCCGGGTCGTCGAGGTAGCCCAGCATCACGTTCGGCCCCCGCAGTAACACCTCGCCGGATTCACCGGGAGTCGCTGCGTCGATGCGTAGTTCGAAGCCGGCGAATGGGCGGCCACAGGTGGTCGCGACCGTCACCGCATCGTCGTCGGCACGGCAACTGGTGCCCATGCCGTTGGCCTCGGTCAGGCCGTAGGCGGTCAGCACGATGTCGATGTCGAGCTCGGACTGCATGCGTTCCACCAACACAACCGGAACGGTGGCGGCCCCGGTGACGGCGAACCGCAGCGAACTCAGGTCGTAGTCGCCGCGGGCCGGGTGATCGAGCAGAGTTTGGTAAATCGTTGGCGGCCCGGGTAATACGGTGATGCGGTGCTGCTCGATCGCCTGCAGTGCGCGCAGCGGATCGAAGGTCAGATGCGGGATCAGCGTCGCCCCGGTTTGCAGGCACGCCAGGATGCCGGCCTTGTAGCCGAAGTTGTGGAAGAACGGGTTGATGCACAGATAGCGGTCGTCGCTGCTGATCTTGCCGTTGGCTGCCCACGACGCCGACGCCGACAGCGATTGCCGGTGTGCGCACAACACACCTTTGCTGCGGCCGGTGGTACCGGAGGTGAACAGGATGTCGCTGAGGTCGTCGGGCACGACCTCAGCGGCCCGGGCGATCACGGCGTCGGTGTCGGTGCCCTCCTCGATGAACTCGTCCCAATTCCCATCGTCGGCGTCGATCGGAATCCGGACGATGTGGCGCAGCGCGGGCAGTGCGGCACGGTCGAGGCCGGCAACGCGATCGTTGCCGAGGAATTGCCCCATCCCGAACAGCACCGGCGCACCCGTGCGCGCCAGGATGTCGCTGGCCTCGGCGGCGGTGTAGCGGGTGTTCAACGGCACCAGCGCGGCGCCGGCGTGGTGAATCCCCAGACACGCGACCACCCAATGCCAAGTGTTCGGCGACCACACCGCCACCCGATCGCCGTGCTCGACACCCAGCGCGATCAGCGCCGCGGCCGCGCGGTGCACCTCGTCGCGGAGTTCGGTCGCCGTGAAGGACCTGTCCTCGGTGATCAGTGCAACCTGGTCGGGGAATCGGTCGACGAAACGATCCAACGCCGCGGGCACAGTGCGCGGATCGCCAGTCATGGGGATACTCCTAACAAAGCAAGTGCTTGGTAGGTTAGCCTACAGGGCATGCAGGACGTCGAGGAGTTCCGGGCGGAGGTCCGCGGTTGGCTCGCCGACAATCTGGTCGGTGAATTCGCAGCGCTCAAGGGCCTGGGCGGTCCAGGGCGCGAGCACGAAGCATTCGAAGAACGCCGGGCATGGAATCAGCATCTCGCCGCGGCGGGACTGACCTGTCTGGGGTGGCCGGAAGAGCACGGCGGCCGGGGGCTCTCGACCGCGCACCGGGTGGCCTTCTACGAGGAGTACGCCAAGGCCGATGCTCCGGACAAGGTCAACCACTTCGGCGAGGAGCTGCTCGGTCCGACGCTGATCGCGTTTGGCACGCCCGAGCAGCAGCAGCGTTTCCTGCCGCGAATTCTCGACGTGACCGAGCTGTGGTGCCAGGGGTATTCGGAGCCGGGCGCCGGCAGCGACCTGGCCAACGTCGCGACCACCGCCGAGCTCGACGGCTCAGGAGGTGGGGAGTGGGTGATCAACGGCCAGAAGGTGTGGACGTCGCTGGCGCACTGGGCGCAGTGGTGCTTCGTGGTCGCGCGCACCGAGAAGGGTTCCAAGCGGCATGCCGGGCTGTCGTATCTGCTGGTGCCGCTGGACCAGCCGGGCGTGCAAGTGCGTCCGATCATCCAGTTGACCGGAGATTCGGAATTCAACGAGGTTTTCTTCGACGATGCCCGCACCGAGGCAGGCTTGGTGGTGGGCGAGCCGGGTGACGGTTGGCGGGTCGCGATGGGAACGCTGACCTTCGAGCGCGGGGTGTCGACGCTGGGGCAGCAGATCCGTTACGCCCGTGAGCTTTCCAACCTGGCCGAGGTCGCGCAACGCAACGGCGCCGCCGATGATCCGTTCATCCGGCAGCGGCTGACCCGGGCCTGGACCGGCCTGCGGGCCATGCGCAGCTACGCGCTTGCCACGATGGACGTCGAGCAGCCCGGCCAGGACAACGTGTCGAAGTTGTTGTGGGCCAACTGGCATCGCGATCTGGGCGAGCTGGCGATGGACGTCGTCGGCAAGCCGGGCCTCGCCCTGGCGGACGGCGAGTTCGACGAGTGGCAGCGGCTGTTCCTGTTCAGCCGCGCCGACACCATTTACGGCGGATCCAACGAGATTCAGCGCAACATCATCGCCGAGCGGGTGCTCGGCCTACCCCGGGAAGTTCGTGGATGAGCGCTTGCGCGAAGACACAGGAGGAAGCATGAGTCTGGCCGAAGCGCCGAAAGAGATTGCCGGACATGGACTCTTGACCGGAAAGGTCGTCGTCGTGACGGCGGCAGCGGGCACCGGCATCGGCTCGGCGACCGCCCGCCGGGCCTTGGCCGAGGGCGCCGACGTGGTGATCTCCGACCACCACGAACGACGGCTGGGCGAGGCCGCCGAGGAATTGTCGGCGCTGGGCCAGGGTCGGGTCGAGCATGTGGTGTGCGACGTGACGTCGACTGCTCAGGTCGATGCGCTGATCGACTCGGCCACCGCGCGGATGGGGCGCATTGACGTGCTGGTCAACAATGCCGGCCTGGGCGGGCAGACGCCGGTGGCCGACATGACCGACGACGAATGGGACCGTGTCCTGGACGTCACTCTGACCTCGGTGTTCCGCGCCACCCGGGCCGCGTTGCGCTACTTTCGCGACGCGCCGCATGGCGGCGTGATCGTCAACAACGCCAGCGTTCTGGGCTGGCGGGCGCAACACTCGCAGTCACACTATGCGGCCGCGAAGGCGGGCGTGATGGCGCTAACCCGTTGCAGCGCAATCGAAGCCGCCGAATACGATGTCCGTATCAATGCGGTGTCGCCCAGCATCGCGCGGCACAAGTTCCTGGACAAGACGACCTCCTCCGATCTGCTGGACCGGCTGTCGGCCGGCGAGGCGTTCGGACGGGCCGCCGAGCCGTGGGAAGTCGCGGCCACCATCGCGTTCTTAGCCAGCGACTATTCGAGCTACCTCACCGGCGAGGTCATCTCGGTTTCCAGTCAGCACCCGTGATCCCGGGTAGCCAAGCAAGCGCTTGGTTGATATCCTGACCGGGTGGACCGAGTGACCGGTCAGGCGAACAGCCGGCGAGACGAGCTCTTGGAGCTCGCCGCCACCATGTTCGCCGAGCGGGGTCTGCGCGCCACGACCGTGCGCGATATCGCCGACGGTGCCGGCATCTTGTCCGGCAGCCTCTACCACCATTTCTCCTCCAAAGAGGAGATGGTCGACGAGCTGTTGCGCAGCTTCCTGGACTGGTTGTTCGCCCGCTACCAAGAAATCGTCGACAGCGAAACCAATCCGCTGGAGCGACTTAAGGGCCTGTTCATGGCCTCGTTCGAGGCGATCGAGCATCGGCACGCGCAGGTCGTCATCTACCAGGACGAAGCTCAGCGGTTGCTGTCGCAGCCCCGCTTCTCCTACATCGAGGACATGAATCGGCAACAACGCAAGATGTGGGTCGAGTTGCTGAATCAGGGCGTCGACGAGGGCTACTTCCAGCCCGACCTCGACGTCGACCTTGTCTACCGATTTATCCGTGACACCACCTGGGTGTCGGTGCGCTGGTATCAACCCGGCGGCCCGCTCACCGCGGAACAGGTGGGCCAGCAATATCTCGCCATCGTGCTTGGCGGGATCACCAGAGAAGGAGTCTGAACATGGCTCGTGTCGGCGACGATGCGGAACGAAGTGATGAGGAGCGACACCATGGCTGAGGCGTACGTCATCGACGCTGTGCGTACCGCGGTCGGCAAGCGCAACGGTGCACTGGCCGGGATCCATCCCGTCGACCTGGGCGCCCATGCGTGGCGCGGACTGCTCGACCGGGTGGATGTCGACCCCGCCGCCGTCGAGGACGTGATCGCCGGCTGTGTTGACGCCATCGGCGGGCAGGCCGGCAACATCGCCCGGCTCTCGTGGCTGGCCGCCGGCTATCCCGAAGAGGTCCCCGGCGTCACCGTGGACCGGCAGTGCGGCTCCAGCCAGCAGGCGGTTTCCTTTGGCGCACAGGCGATCATGGCGGGTACGGCCGATCTCATCGTGGCCGGCGGCATGCAGAACATGAGCTGGATCCCGATCTCGTCGGCCATGACGGTCGGCGAGCAGTTCGGCTTCACCACGCCGACCAACGAGTCCAAGCAGTGGCTGCATCGCTACGGCGACCAGGAGATCTCCCAGTTCCGCGGCGCGGAGATGATCGCCGAGAAGTGGAACCTGTCGCGCGAGGAAATGGAGCAGTACTCGCTGACCAGCCACGAGCGCGCCTTCGCGGCCATTCGCAGCGGTCACTTCGACAACGAGATCATCACTGTCGAAACCGAATCCGGGCCGTTCCGGGTCGACGAGGGCCCGCGCGAGTCGTCGCTGGAGAAGATGGCCGGCCTTAAGACCCTGGTCGAGGGTGGCCGGCTGACGGCGGCGATGGCCAGCCAGATCTCCGACGGCGCGAGCGCGGTGCTGCTGGCTTCCGAGCAGGCGGTCAAGGACCACAAGCTCAAGCCCCGCGCCCGCATCCACCACATCAGCGCCCGTGCGGCCGATCCGGTGTTCATGCTGACCGGCCCCATCCCGGCGACCCGTTACGCGCTGGAAAAGACCGGGCTCTCGATCAGCGACATCGACACGGTCGAGATCAACGAGGCATTCGCACCGGTGGTGATGGCGTGGCTCAAGGAAGTCAAGGCCGATCCGGAAAAGGTCAACCCCAACGGCGGCGCGATCGCCCTCGGTCACCCGCTGGGCGCCACTGGCGCAAAGCTTTTCACCACCATGCTCAACGAGCTCGAGCGCATCGGCGGCCGTTACGGCCTGCAGACCATGTGCGAGGGCGGCGGCACCGCCAACGTCACGATCATCGAGCGCCTGTAACACCGGTCCACTCTTCTTCGCCGAGTGTGAACCACTCGACGCGTTGTCGGCGTGTTGCGTCGCAGGATGCACACTCGGTGAAAGTTGTCGGTGGCTGATGCCAGCATGCGGCCATGGAAGAACATCCGTGGCCCTTCCTGGTCTCGGAAGCGCTGGCCGCCAAAGCATTGCCGGAGCGGGCCATGCGTGCGTTGTACGAACCCGTTTACCCCGGGGTCTACGCTCCGGCCGATATCGAGCTGACGGCGGCCCAGCGTGCTTGTGCAGCGTGGTTGTGGTCGCGACGCAGGGCGGTCGTCGCGGGCCACTCGGCAGCCGCGCTGCTCGGCACGAAATGGGTGAGCGCGGCACTCAATGCCGAACTGGTGCATGACAATCGGCGGCCTCCCAGCGGGATTACCGTCCACACGGATTTCCTGGAATCCCACGAAGTGTTCATCGTCGATGGTGTCCCGGTCACTTCACCGGCGCGGACCGCCTTCGATATCGGGCGACGGACCGTCTCGCGACTGCACGCTGTTCAACGGCTCGATGCGCTGATGAATGCGACGGGCGTGGCACAGACTGACATCGAGGCCGTCATCGCCGGGCACCCGGGAGCGCGTGGTCTGACCCGATTGCGCCGAGTAATGCCACTGCTTGACGCAGGCGCGGAATCCCCGCAGGAGACGCGGACTCGGCTGGCGCTGATCGACGCCGGCTTGCCGAAACCGCAAACCCAGATCCGGGTATTCGACGAATTCGGCGACTTCGTCGCCCGCTTGGACATGGGCTACGAGGAGCTTCGCCTCGGCATCGAATACGACGGTCCACAACACTGGACGGACCGCCAGCAGCGCGACCGGGACATCGACCGGTACAGCGCATTACTCGCTCTGGGTTGGACGGTCGTTAGAGCGAGCAGCGATTTACTTCGATACCGCCAGGGCACCTTCGTCGCCCGCGTCGTGGCAGCGATGCACGCCGCCGGGTGGCGCTCCACCGGCCCGAGTGTGAACTGCACGACGCCAAGACGGCGTGTTGCGTCGTGAGGTTCACACTCGGCGTCGGAGGCTACTCCGAGATCAGCCCTGACGCCGATTGCAGGTGCTTGATCGCGTCGCGCACGATCGCCTCGATCAGCTCGGCGCACGATGGTAGGTCTTCGAGAATGCCGGCGACCTGTCCGGACGCCAGCACTCCGGCTTCGGTGTTGCCCTCAACGAGGCCGGCTTTCAACAACATTGGAGTGTTGGCCGCCATCACCACCTGCGCCAGGGTCATTTCCTTGCCGTGACGCATCGCCATGCCGTCTTGGATCATCGACTTCCAGGTCATTCCGGACATGTGCTTGAACTTCGCGGCATTGCGCACGGCGGCGGTCAAACCCCTTATCGGCGTGCCGTTTTCCAGCTTCTCGACCAGCCCGGTGCGCAGCACCCGATGCGGCATGCCGTCGACCCGCGTGGTGACCACGGTGCCGTCCAGGGCCGACTCCAGGTAACGGCGCTTCACCGCTTCGGGAACGGTCGAATCCGAGGTGAGCAGGAACCGGGTGCCCATCGCCACCCCGGCCGCACCGTAGGACAACGCGGCAGCCAGCCCGCGCCCGTCGAAGAAGCCACCCGCCGCGATCACCGGGATACCGGTGCCCTGCACGGCGTCCAGCACCGACGGCAGCAGCAGCGTGGTCGCGACGGGTCCGGTGTGCCCGCCGCCCTCGCCGCCCTGCACGATCATCGCGTCGGCACCCCAGCTCGCGACCTTGCGTGCGTGCTTGGCCGCTCCGATCGACGGAATCACCACCGCCCCGGCCTCTTTCAGGCGGGCGATCAATTCCTGCTTGGGCGCCAGCGCGAACGACGCCACCTTCACGCCCTCGCGGATCATCAGCTCAACCCGGTCGCCGGCATCCGCCGCATCGGCGCGCATGTTCACACCGAACGGCTTGTCGGTGGCGGCCTTGACCTTGCCGATGGCCGTCGCCAACTCGTCCAGTGTCATCGTGGCCGACGCCAAGATGCCGAGCCCGCCGGCATTGGCGGTGGCCGCCACCAGCCGCGCGCCGGCCACCCAGCCCATCCCGGTTTGCACCACTGGGTGCTCGACGCCGACCAGATCGGTCAGCGGCGTGCGCAACTTCATAGCCACCGCCGACGATGCAGAGCGAAGCGATGAGGAGGAGGTGGAATGCTCATGAACGTATCTCTCGGTCGCGCAACGCTTTCGGGTCGATTTTCTCCCGGATCAGGCGTAGTTCCTCGTCGGTCGGCAGCCGCGTTTCCGCGGCGCCTTCGAGGCCGTCGATCTCGAACGACGTGTTCTCCCGGACCTCGTCGGCCGACACACCCGGATGCAGCGACACCGCCCGCATGCTGCGGTCCGGCCCGCCGAAGTCGAACACGCCGAGGTTCGAGACAACCCGATAGGTGTTGGCGAACCGGAATGCCGGATTGTCAGCGTCCACGTTGTCCCAGCCGACTCCGCAGACGATGTCGACCTTCTCGCAGAACACTCGCTTGGAGTGGTTGCCGACCCAGTAACTGGTCGCGTGGTTGATGGCATTGCCGGGCGCGCCGCGGACGCCGAACATCTGGCGCTTGGGCTGTTGCAGGGGCCCGAACGCCGAAATGTTCTGATTGCCAAAGCGGTCAACCTGATTCGCGCCCATCACCACGTGGCGCCTGCCCCAGGCCAGGGTCTCGAAGACCCGGCCGAACGGCATCCACCCCTCGACGTCACCCGAGGCTCCCAGCGCGGGGGTGTCGGCCAGCAGCTGTGCCTCGCCGTCGGTCAGCAGGATGTCGGGGGAGAACGTCAGCCGGGCCAACCGTGCGCCGACCGAGGCCATGTTCGTCATCGGACTGACCATGATCTCTCCGGCGTCCCTGAACAGATCGGCGCAGGCGACCGCACACACTTCGGCTCGGGTGCTCACTTGGCTGCCTCCTTTGCGAAAGCCCGTACGGCTGACTGGTATTCGGCTTCGCCGCCGGACAGGTAGGTCGCCACGAACTGCTGCCAGCCCTCTTCGGTGGAGGCGGCCTCGGCGTAGTGCCGCTGGAATTTCTCGTCGCGTCCGTAATCCGGTGCGGCGGTGGTGAAGTGCGCACCGTTGGGTGCTTCGACGACACCGTCGACCATCATCCGGTTCACCAGCAGCGCCTGCGGCGGCACCGCCTTGATCAGCTCCTGGGTCGACACCACCCGCTCCACCGACAGGTAGCGCTTGTCGGCGGCCATCAAGAACAGGTCGTCGAAGTAGGGGTCGATGCCGGTGTAGGCCGCATTGCCTCTGCTGTCACCGAGATTGAGGTGCACGAACGCCGCGTCCAAGCGCAGCGCCGGCATCGCCAGCAGCGTCTCGAAGCCACCACCCGGTGCGGGATACGGGCTGGTCACCGTCTGCAGCTCGCCTTCCCAGAAGTCGAGCACCGAGCTGCCCAGTCCCGCGCGAATCGGCAAGAACGGCAACCGTTGTGCCGCGGCCTGCAGCCCACAGCGCAGCATGCCTTCGTCCATCTCTCGGGCCTCGATCTGCCCGGCGCTGCGCGCTTTGGCGAACCACGGGTCATAGAACGGCGGCGAGTCCAGGGAGACGAATCCGTAGTAGGCCCGCTTGACCTTGCCCGCGGCGCAAAGTAGTCCAAGGTCGGGTCCGCCATAGGTGACCACTGTCAGGTCCTTGACGTCGGTGCGCAGCATGGCGCGCACTAACGCCATCGGCTTGCGCCGCGACCCCCAGCCGCCGATGCCGATGGTCATGCCGCTACGCAGCCCGGCAACGGCTTCGTCGAGAGTGGTTCTCTTGTCGCTCAAGGCTTCTCACCCTTCGTCGTACCGGCGAATGCGTCGCGGTGCTCGTCGGCCACCCCGGCGAGGTTGAGCTCGAACGTAAAGCCTTGTTCCATCCGGTAACTCGAGTTGACCCGCTGCACGTCGATCAAGTTCAGCGCCTCTTTGGCCGCGCGGATCACGCGAGTGTCCTTGGCGGCGATGTCGCGGGCGACCCGCAGAGCGGCCTCGTCGAGTTCGTCTCGGGGGACCACCTCGTGTACCGAACCGAAGTGGTGCAGGGTCGCGGCGTCCACGGTGGCGGCGGTGAAGAACAACCGTCGCATCATGTGCTGCGGGACCAGTCGCGACAAGTGGGTGGCCGCGCCCAGTGCACCGCGTTCCACCTCCGGCAACCCGAAGGTGGCGTCGTCGGATGCCACGATGACGTCGGCGTTGCCGACCAGGCCGATGCCGCCGCCGACGCAGAACCCGTTCACCGCGGCGATCACCGGAACGGCGCATTCATACACCGCGCGGAAGGCGTGGAAGCAGCCGCGGTTGGCATCGATCAGCGCGGTGAATCCCTCGGTGCGCTGCATCTCTTTGATGTCGACGCCGGCGTTGAATCCGCGACCCTCGGCACGCAGGATCACTGCGTGGGTCTCGGGGTTCGCGCCGGCGGCAGTGATCGCGTCGCCGAGTTCGAACCAGCCGCGCGACGGGATGGCGTTGACGGGCGGGTAGTTAACGGTGACCGCGACTATGCCCGGTTCGGTGCTGGTGGATGTAATGGTCAATTGGCACTTCCTCGTGAAATTGAGGCCGACTACCTAAGCAAGCACTTGCTTGGTACGCTAGCACAGTGACTCGCGCCGAAGCATCCGCCATCAATCTGGGATTGGCCGGGCGGGTGGTTCTGGTGACGGGCGGTGTCCGCGGGGTGGGCGCGGGAATCAGTGCGGTATTCGCCGAACAGGGCGCGACGGTGATCACCTGCGCGCGCCGTGCCGTCGAGGGGTTGCCGTATGAATTTCACGCCTGCGATATCCGCGAAGAGGACCAGGTCAAGTCGCTGATTGACGCGATCGTCGAGCGGCATGGACGGCTCGACGTCGTCGTCAACAACGCCGGCGGATCGCCCTATGTGCTGACCGCGGAGTCCAGTCCTAAGTTCAACCGCAAGATCATTGAGCTCAATCTCATTGGCGCGCTGTTGGTTTCGCAGTTCGCCAACGAGAAGATGCAGACCCAGCCGGGCGGTGGTTCGGTCGTCAACATCTGCAGCCTCAGCGGGCGGCGGCCATCCCCGGGCACCGGCGCATACGGCGCGGCGAAGGCCGGCCTGGAAAGCCTCACCCAGACGCTGGCGGTGGAGTGGGGACCCAAGGTCCGGGTGAATGCCTGCGTCGTCGGCATGGTCGAGACCGAACAGGCCGACTTGTTCTACGGCGACGCCGAGTCGATCGCCGCGATTTCCAAGAATGTGCCACTGGGCCGGATGGCCAAACCCGAGGACGTCGGTTGGGCAGCAGCCTTTCTGGCCTCCGACGCGGCGTCCTACATCAGCGGTGCTTCGCTCGAGGTGCACGGGGGCGGCGAGCCGCCGCACTATCTGGCCACCACGAACGCCAGCGCGGTCAAGTAGAAGATCCAAGGAGATGGGCAGCTAATGGGAATAGTCGACGGCCGTGTCGTCATCGTCACCGGAGCGGGCGGCGGGATCGGTCGCGCGCATGCACTGGCCTTCGCGGCCGAAGGTGCGCGCGTAGTCGTCAACGACATTGGCGTGGGTCTGGACGGGTCACCGGCAAGCGGCGGCAGTGCCGCGCAGAGCGTGGTCGACGAGATCACTGCTGCCGGAGGCGAAGCCGTCGCCAACGGATCCAACATCGCGGACTGGGACCAAGCCGCCGCGCTGGTTCAGACCGCGGTCGACACGTTCGGCGGACTCGACGTCCTGGTGAACAATGCCGGGATTGTGCGCGACCGGATGATGGCCAACACCAGCGAAGAAGAGTTCGACGCGGTCATCGCTGTGCACCTCAAGGGCCACTTCGCCACGATGCGTCATGCCGCGTCGTACTGGCGAGGGTTGTCCAAGGAGGGCAAAACCGTTGACGCACGGATCATTAACACCAGCTCGGGTGCGGGCCTGCAGGGCAGTGTCGGGCAGGGCAACTACAGCGCCGCCAAGGCCGGCATCGCGGCCATGACGCTGGTAGCCGCCGCCGAAATGGGCCGATACGGCGTCACGGTCAACGCGATCGCGCCGTCGGCCCGGACCCGCATGACCGAGACCGTCTTCGCGGAGATGATGGCAACGCAGGACCAGGCGTTCGACGCGATGGCACCGGAAAACGTTTCGCCCATTGTCGTTTGGCTGGGCAGCGTCGAATCACGCGACGTCACCGGGAAGGTGTTCGAGGTCGAGGGTGGCAAGATCCGCGTCGCCGAGGGCTGGGCGCACGGCCCGCAGATCGACAAGGGCGACCGGTGGGATCCCGCCGAGCTTGGCCCGGTCGTCGCCGACCTGCTGGCCAAGGCGCGGCCGCCGGTCCCGGTCTACGGCGCCTAGGACGTTATTTCTGGCGGACGCGAACACCGATGTCGTATTGTCAGTGTGTCCAACACGGATACGACACCATCGGAAAACTTGGCACGACGGGCGTATCTCGTGCGTCGTGCCCGATCGAAAAGCGGCGCTGTGATGACGAAACCGTTGATCGCCCCAACTCGAGTTGTGCGGGACTATTTACATAATTCCTTGGTGTGGAACGATTTTCTTGCCCAGGGCGGCCTGGTCGACGGCGACGTCGTCATCGTCACCCCGGTCAAGGCCGGCACCACGTGGACCCAGCGGATAATCCAGCAGATATTGCACAACGGGGACGAGACCGAAGGCACTCTTTCAGACACCTCGCCGTGGCTCGAATCCAGCTGGGGCGATCACGACGGAATGCTCGACGTGCTCAAGCGACAGCAGGAGGCGGGCAGCAGGCGAGTGATCAAGTCGCACCTGCCCGCGGATGCTCTGCCTCTTGCCCGCGAGGCCCGGTACGTGTTTGTCGGCAGAAACGGCAAGGACGCCGCGATTAGCTTTCACAACATGATCTATCACTACTCCGAGTCGACACTGGCGAAAATCAACCGGATCTACGCGCAGTGGTCGGGTAGTTCGACGCCGTTGGTGATCCCGCAGGACGTGCAAGCCTTCTTCGACCTGTGGCTCGACACCGGCGGCTATGGCTGTTCGGACCTGTTCGACATCGTGCGGTCATGGTGGAAGCTGCGCGGCGAGCCGAACGTATTGCACCTGCACTACCGCGATCTGACCGATGACCTGACCGGTCAGATCGCCCGGATCGCCGGGTTCTTGGGCATCGATCCCGCATCGCTGCGCACCGACGTCATCGCCGAGCATTGCTCGTTCGACTATATGAGCGGCCGGGCGGAAAAGATGGCGCCGTTTAACGGGGCGCACATGTCCAGCGCCAAAGCCTTCTTTCCCAAGGGGCCCAAGCGTGATTACCGCGACGAGCTGACGGCGGCGCAA
This sequence comes from Mycobacterium sp. NGS40, assembly GCF_059812735.1. Lineage (NCBI taxonomy): Bacteria > Bacillati > Actinomycetota > Actinomycetes > Mycobacteriales > Mycobacteriaceae > Mycobacterium > Mycobacterium sp. NGS40. Next base: position 105,609 of record NZ_JCALDG010000011.1, on the reverse strand, counting down.
GTCGCGCGCTTCGACCAGGTCGCATTGCACGAGCTGGGCGTGTCGTGCGCCGGCTGGCTGGAAACGGGCGAACTCTCCGTCACCGGCTGACCGGCGCGGCTGCGCTGCCGGACACCGCCAGCCCGTCGAGGTCGTCACCCCAATCTCGTTGCAGCAGAACGCCATCGGCGATGCGTCGCAGGGCGGCGTCGAACTCCTCGTCATTCGGCAGCTCGACGGAGCCGGACGACGCTGCCAGATGCTCGACGAGCCGCCGCCGGACCAGGCCGGCCAGGGAGTCGACCTGCCGCAGCCCATTCGCGGTCAGAACGAGCCGGTCCCCGTCGCGTGACGCGTAACCGGTTTCGACGAGGCGGTCGAAGAGTGGTTCGAGAACTTGATGAGGCAGGTGCAGGTGGGTGGCGATGTCGGCGAGCCGGGCCGCCTCGAACCATCGCTCGTACTGGTAAATCCGCAACACTCCCCACAGCCCGGCTACGTCGAGCGGACAACCCGGCTGCTCGGCGAGATCGCCCAGGGGCAGCTCGGGCGCCTCGTCCAACAGGCGTCCGACCGCGATCTCCAAAACATCCTGGGGCGTCTTGATTCTCGGCACGGCGAAGCCGTCTCCCAGGCAGCTGGGGCTGTCGTGGATCGCGTTCAGTGGCGCCTCGCGCAGAAACAGCGCGAGGACGAATCCCACCAGCGCGATGAAGGCCGCGCACAGAAACATTTGTCCCAGCGACCCGGCGTAAGCCCGGACCACCGAGGCTGCGACATCCTGAGGAAGCCGATGGAGTGCGGCCGGCGAATGCACGGCGTCGGCCGGCAGGCCGCGCGACGCCAGGGTTGATCCCATGCGCCGGTTCAGAAAGTTGGCGAACAGCGCCCCGAATATCGCCGCGCCGAAAGCTCCACCCACCAAACGGAAGAACGTCACACCCGAGGTGGCCAGGCCCAGGTCCTCGAACCGGGAGGTGCTCTGCACGATCAGGATCAGCACCTGCATGGAGAAGCCGATCCCGGCACCCAGGACGACGAGGTAGCAGAACTGCACCAGCCAAGGCGTCGACTCGTCCATTCGCGCCATCAGCAAGAAGCCGACAGCCATCAATGCCGTTCCGGCGAGCGGAAAGATCTTGTACCGGCCGGTCCGGCCGACCAGGGTGCCCGCGGCCAGCGAGGTGGTCAGCAGCCCGACCACCATGGGCAGCGTGCGCAGACCCGAGATGGTCGGCGAGGCGCCGTCGACGTAGCGCAGGTACATCGGCACGAAGGTGAGTGCGCCCAGCATCGCGAATCCGACCAATAAGGACAGCAGGGAACACACCGAGAACACCGGGCTGCGAAACAGTCGGGGCGGCAGGATGCCCGCGGGGGCCCGGCTTTCCACTCGGACGAAGACGAGCAGCGCCAGCGCGGCGCCGCCGAACAGCGCGATGATCGGGACCGAGCCCCACGGGTAGGTGGTTCCGCCCCAACTCGTGGCCATGATCAAAGCCGTAGTGGCCAGGGCGATTATCACGATGCCGACGTAATCGATGGCCGGTTTGGGGCGCCGGGGCAGCACCGGGATGGTCGCGGCGGCTACGGCGAGAACCACGATGGAGCTCGGCACGTTGACCCAGAACGCCCACCGCCAGTTCAGGTAGTCGGTGAAGAACCCGCCGAGCAAGGGGCCGGCGACGGTGGCGACGCCGAACACCGCCCCGAGGATGCCCTGATAGCTGCCGCGGTCCCGGATCGGGAACACCTCGCCGACCAGTGCCGCGGCGGTCACCGACGTCGCCCCCGCGCCGATACCCTGCACCACGCGCGAAAGTGCCAACATGGTCATCGTTTCGGAGGACGCGCACAGCGCCGACCCGATCAGAAAGACCACCACGGCACTTTCCAGCACCCGCTTGCGGCCCAGCAGGTCACCGAGCTTGCCGGCTGCCGGTACGACGACGATGCCCCCGAGCAGATAGGCGGCAACGGCCCACGATTGCTGACCGGAGCCGCCCAGGTCTTCCACGATCGTCGGCAATGCGGGCACCACCATCGCCTGGCCCATTGCCGCGATCAACACCCCGAGCGACAGCGCCGCGAAAAGGAGGCCGCGCCGCGCGGGGCTGATCGCCGGCGTGCAGGGGAGCAGGGGAACGGAATCGGAGGTCGCGGGTGCGGCCGGTCTCGTCATCACTGCGCTCCCGTCGATGTCGGAGCCCCGCATGGGTTCGCCACGTTCGTTCTAGCAGTTGGACGCGGTCGTGTCCTGTTGTTGGCGGGTCTTCACGCGAAGGCATGCGGCCGGTACGGCGCGGACGGTCGGCCGACGCTCCCGGTGTACGGGGGCCCAGGCCTACGGGTCGCAGATGACGATCGGGATCACCCGCTCGGTCCACGACCGGTAGTCGCCGAACGACGGGTACATGGCGTCCAACTTCGGCCAATATTCTGCACGCTCCGCCTCGGTGGCGTCGCGTGCCGTCAACTGCAGGACTTCGTCCTTAATCTGTACCGAGACTTTGGGATTGGCCTTGAGGTTGAGATACCACATGGGGTGCTTGTCGCTACCGCCCCGTGATGCGACCAGGATCACGCGGTTGCCCTCGCGCAGGTAGAGCAGCGGGCTCACCCGGGGCTCACCGGTCTTGCGACCTGTCGTCGTCAGCAGTGCGACCGGCGCCTTCTGGAAGACGCCGCCGAGCTTTCCGTTGCTGATCTTGTAGATCCACGCGTTGCCCTTCGACATCCACTTGATGAAGAAGCCGACGGCGGGTGAGTTGAGAGATTTGGGTTTTTCCATGTCGTAGTCCCTAGCGCTGAATGAAGGGGTGGAACCGGACCCTGATGTGGTGGATTTCTGCTTCCCCGCTTGGGCTGTCGGCAGGGATCACGAACGTCTCGTCAACCCGTGCGCCGAGGCGGCGTCCACCGAACGCCGCCTTGGTCAGCACGTTGTATTGGGCACTTACCTCGTCACCGTTGATGGAATAGTCCGGCGGCGTGGTCCCGGCGAGCAACCGGTACTGCGGTCCGCGAGTGAGGCTGCGCCGCAGGTGATTTCCGGAGAAGCCGTTCTTGAATCCCTGCTCGATGCGGGTGCACCCCGGCGCGAACGGAACCGCATCGCCGGCGTGGCTGACTAGGGCGTCGATGTATGCCTGCGCCGCGGCGATACGGTTCTTCTCCGAAACCGGCTTTGTGACAAGCACTTCTGGTGCTAGATGCGCTCGATGATGGTGCCGGTGGACAGCGCGCCGCCCGCACACATCGTGATCAGCGCGGTGGTCTGATCGGTGCGCTCCAGTTCGTGCAGCGCGCTGGTGATCAGCCGGCTGCCGGTGCTGCCCACGGGATGGCCCAACGCGATCGCGCCGCCGTTGACGTTCACCTTGTCCATGTCGGGGTTGTGCACCCGCGCCCAGGACAGCACGACCGAGGCGAAGGCCTCGTTGATCTCGGTGATGTCGATGTCGCCCATCTTCATCCCGGCCTTCTCCAGCACCTTGGCGGTCGACTGCACCGGCCCGTCCAGGTGGTAGTACGGCTCGGCGCCAACGAGCGCCTGGCTGATGATGCGGGCCCGCGGCTTCAGGCCCAGTGCCTTGGCCTTGTCCTCGTCCATCCATAGCACCGCGGCCGCGCCGTCGGAGATCTGCGACGACGTACCCGCCGTGTGGATCCCGCCCTCGATCACCGGCTTCAGCGAGGCCAGACCCTCCAGCGTGGTCTCGCGCAGGCCCTGGTCCTTGGTCACGACGTGACGGTCGCTGGTCGGCTGCTTGTTCTCGTCAAGCACCGGCGCCTCGATGCCGCTGATCTCGCGGTCGAACCGGCCTTCGGCCCACGCCTGCTGGGCCTTGCGCTGCGAGTCGAAGCCGAACTGGTCGATGTCCTCGCGGCTGATGCCGCGACGCTTGGCGATGCGCTCGGCGGCGGTGAACTGATCCGGCAGATCGATGTCCCACGACGCCGGCCGAAGGATCCCGCGATCGGGTCCGGCGTTGGCGCCCAGCCCAACTCGGCTCATCGCCTCGATGCCGCAGGCGATGCCGATGTCGATGGCACCCACCGCGATCAGGCCCGCGATCAGGCCGTTGGCCTGCTGGCCGCTGCCGCACTGGCAGTCCACGGTCGCAGCGCCCACGTGCTCCGGGAGCCCGGCAACCAGCCAGCTCACCCGGGTGATGTTGTTGGACTGCTCGCCGAACTGCGTGACGCAGCCGCCGATGACTTGCTCGACGTCGCCGGCTTGGATGCCGGCCTTCTCCACGAGAGCCTTCTGCGTGGCGCCCAGTAACTCGGTGGCGTGCAGACCGGACAGCCACCCGTTCCGCTTACCGATGGGGCTACGTGTGGCTTCGACGATGACAGGGTTACCCATTCCGTCAGGCTAGAACACGTTTCATTACTCTGACAAGCGAGGATGCCCGGGCGGCTTTTATCAGCGCAGGAGCCGTGTTTTACTGGCACTAGAACACGTTGCAATTGGCCTTGTAAAAGGAGCGCACGCTACATGGCACCCCCCAACATTCCCGCAGACTTCGACTTTCTGGACCCCGACGTCAACCTGGCCGGGCTGCCGGTTGCGGAGCTCGCCGAGCTACGGAAGGCCGAGCCCATCCACTGGGTGGACATCCCGGGCGGTTCGGGCGGCTTCGAGGACAACGGTTACTGGATTGTCACCAAGCACGCCGACGTCAAGGAGATCTCGCGCCGCAGTGACGTCTTTTCCAGCTGGCAGAACGGCGCTATCCCGACGTGGCCGCCGGAGATGAAGCGTGAGCAGGTGGAGCTGCAGCGCAGCGTCATGCTGAACATGGATGCGCCGCACCACACCCGGCTGCGCAAGATCATTTCCCGCGGGTTCACCCCCCGGGCCATCGGACGGCTGGAAGCCGAGCTCGCCCAACGTGCGGAGAACATCGCTAAAACTGCCGCCGCGGAGGGCAGCGGCGACTTCGTCGAACAGGTCTCGTGTGAGCTACCGCTGCAGGCCATCGCCGGCCTGCTCGGCGTTCCACAGGAGGACCGCGACAAGCTGTTCCGCTGGTCCAACGAGATGACCGGGGGTACGGACCCCGAGTACGCGACGGTCGACCCGGCGCAGTCCTCGATGGAACTGATCACGTACGCGATGGCGATGGCGGCCGAGCGCAACGAGAACCCCACCGACGACATCGTTACGACGCTGGTCCAGGCCGACATCGACGGCGAGAAGCTCTCCGACGACGAGTTCGGTTTCTTCGTGGTGATGCTCGCGGTCGCGGGGAATGAGACCACTCGTAACTCCATCACCCACGGCATGATCGCGATGGCGAACAACCCGGATCAATGGGAGCTGTTCAAGAAGGAGCGCCCGTCGACCACCGCCGACGAGATCATCCGGTGGGCCACCCCGGTCTCGGCCTTCCAGCGCACCGCCAACGAGGACGTCGAGCTGGGTGGTGTGCTGATCAAGAAGGGGCAGCGAGCGGTGATGTCCTACCGGTCGGCCAACTTCGACGAAGAGGTGTTCGACGACCCGCACTCGTTCAACATCCTGCGCGACCCGAATCCGCACGTCGGCTTCGGTGGCACCGGCGCGCATTACTGCATCGGCGCGAACCTGGCCCGGATGACCATCAACCTGATCTTCAACGCGGTCGCCGACCACATGCCGGACCTGAAACCGCTTTCGGAACCCGAACGGCTACGGTCCGGTTGGCTCAACGGCATCAAGCACTGGCAGGTCGACTACACCGGAAAGAGCGCGGTTGCCAACTGATGGACTTCGATCTCACTGCAACGCAGCAGGCTGTCGCCGACGTGGCTACGTCGGTCCTTCAAAAAGATTTGGGCTGGGACGCTTTGGTGCGCGGTGGTGTGACGGCGCTGCCGGTGCCGGAGCGCCTGGGCGGTGACGGCGTAGGTCTGGCCGAGGTTGCCACGGTGCTGACCGAGGTCGGCCGGCACGGCGCCATCACGCCGGCATTGGCCACCCTGGGCTTTGGCGTGGTGCCGCTGGTGGATCTGGCCTCCGAAGAACAGCAGGAACGGTTCCTGGCCGGTGTCGCCGAGGGCGCAGTATTGACCGCGGCGCTCAACGAGCCCGGCTCGGCGCTGCCCGACCGGCCGGCCACCACATTCGCCGACGGGCGGTTGTCGGGCACCAAAGTCGCTGTGGCATATGCCGAACAAGCGGATTGGATTGTCGTGACCGCCGACAGTGCGGTGGTTGTGGTGTCGCCGAAGGCCGACGGGGTGGAGCTGGTTCGTACCCCGACGTCAAATGGTTCCGATGAGTACACGGTGACCTTCGCCGCGGTCGCGATTCCCGACACCGACGTGCTCGGCGGCGCCACCGCTCGCCGGATCAACGAGCTGGCGCTCGCGGCGATCGGCGCCTTCACCGACGGCCTGGTGGCCGGTGCACTGCGGCTGACCGCCGACTACGTGGCCGGGCGCAAGCAGTTCGGCAAGCCGCTGTCGACCTTCCAGACCGTGGCCGCGCAGTTGGCCCAGGTCTACATCGCTTCGCGCACCATCGGTTTGGCCGCGAAGTCGGTGGTGTGGCGGCTGTCCTTGGGGGGCGAACCTGCCCCCCAATTGCAGGCCGATCTCGATGTGCTCGGATACTGGATCGCGTCGCAGGCCCCGCCGGTGATGCAGACCTGCCATCATTTGCACGGCGGCATGGGTATGGACATCACTTATCCTATGCACCGGTACTACTCCACGATCAAAGACCTGTCCCGCCTGCTGGGCGGGCCATCTCATCGCCTCGATCTGGTGGGAGCGCAATGTTCATAGATCTGACTCCCGAGCAGCGTGCGCTGCAAGCGGAGCTCCGCGAATACTTCTCGAATCTGATTACGCCCGAAGAGGCGAAGGCGATGGAGTCCGACCGGCACAACGAGGCCTATCGCGCGGTGATCCGGCGGATGGGCCAGGACGGCAAGCTCGGGGTCGGTTGGCCAAAAGAGTTCGGCGGCTTGGGGTTCGGCCCGATCGAGCAGTCGATCTTCGTCAACGAGGCGCATCGCGCCGACGTGCCGTTGCCCGCCGTGACGCTGCAGACGGTCGGCCCGACCCTGCAGCAGTACGGCAGCGAGTTGCAGAAGAAGAAGTTCCTACCGGCGATCCTCGCCGGTGAGGTGCACTTCGCGATCGGCTACAGCGAACCCGAGGCGGGAACCGACCTGGCATCGCTGCGGACGTCGGCCGTGCGCCAGGGCGACGAGTACATCGTCAACGGCCAGAAGATGTGGACCACCGGAGGGCATGACGCCGACTACATCTGGCTGGCCTGCCGCACCGACCCGGAAGCCGTCAAGCACAAAGGTATTTCGATCCTGATCGTCGACACCAAGGATCCCGGCTTCTCCTGGACGCCGGTCATCCTCTCCGACGGCGCCCACCACACCAATGCGACGTACTACAACGACGTCCGGGTGCCGGTCGACATGCTCGTCGGCGAGGAGAACGGCGGCTGGCGGCTGATCACCACGCAGCTCAACAACGAGCGGGTGATGCTGGGTCCGGCCGGCCGTACCGCCGGCATCTACGACCGCCTTCATTTCTGGGCGTCCAAGCCGGGCGGGAACGGGGTCACTCCGATCGACCACGATGACGTCAAGCGCGTGCTCGGCGAGATCTACTCGATGTGGCGGATCAACGAGCTGCTCAACTGGCAGGTGGCCGCGGCCGGCGAGGATATCAACGTCGCGGATGCCGCGTCGACGAAAGTCTTTGGTACCGAGAGCATTCAGCGTATCGGCCGGCTGGCCGAGGAGATCGTCGGCAAATACGGCAACCCGGCGGAGCCCGACACCGCCGAGCTGCTCGAATGGCTCGACTCGCAGACCAAGCGAAATCTGGTGATTACCTTCGGTGGAGGCGTGAACGAGGTGATGCGCGAGATGATCGCGGCGGCCGGCCTCAAAGTGCCGAGGGTGCCTCGATGACCGATATCAAGGAAGCGGTCGCGGAGATCACCGCCACCGTTGTCGCCGCCCCGCGCGATGCCCGGGATCCGGTGAATCAGCCGATCATCAACAACTGGGTCGAGGCTCTCGGCGACGCCAATCCGATCTATGTCGACGAGGCCGCCGCCAAGGCTGCGGGTCATCCGGGAATCGTGGCTCCACCGGCCATGATTCAGGTGTGGACGATGTTCGGCCAGGGTGGGGAGCGCCCGACCGACGACCCGATGGGCCCGATCATGCAGCTGTTCGATGACGCCGGCTACATCGGCGTGGTCGCGACCAACTGCGAGCAGACCTACCACCGGTATCTACGTCCCGGTGAGCAGGTCACGATCCATTCCGAGATGCGTGACGTCGTCGGCCCGAAACAGACCGGGCTCGGCGAGGGCTGGTTCATCAACCAGCACATCACCTGGCGGGTGGGTGACGAAGATGTAGCCGAGATGGCTTGGCGCATCCTGAAATTCAAACCTCGCGAGGATTCGGCTACCGATACCGCCTCCGTCCCTGCCGACCTGGACGCCGATGCCATGATGCGTCCGGCGATGTCGCGTGACACCGCCTTCTTCTGGGAGGGCGTCAAAGCCCACGAGTTGCGCATCCAGCGGCGGCCCGACGGTAGCCTGCAGCACCCGCCGGTGCCGGCCGTGTGGCAGGACAAAGCCGACCCCATTGACTTCGCGGTGGCCAGTGGTCGTGGCACGTTGTACAGCTATGTGGTGCACCACGCGCCGAAAGTGCCGGGCCGCACGCTGCCCTTCGTAATCGCGCTGGTCGAACTGGAAGAGGGCGTTCGTATGCTCGGCGAGCTGCGTGGGGTCGACCATGCCGCAATCAAGATCGGAATGCCGGTTCGCGCAACCTACATCGACTTCCCGGCCGGTGAGTCCGGCCCAGCGTGGAGCCTGTACGCCTGGGAGCCGGACGCATGAGCGCACCTGTCGTGGAGGTGGGCACCGTACTGCCCGAACTCAAGCTCGAAGGCACCCCCACCTTCATCATCTCAACGGCGTTGGCCACCAGGGACTTTCAGGATGTGCACCATGACCGGGACCTGGCGCAGGCCAAGGGTTCCAAGGACATCTTCGTCAACATCCTGACCGACACGGGGCTGGTGCAGCGCTACGTCACCGACTGGGCGGGACCGACGGCCCTGATCAAATCGATCGGGCTGCGGCTTGGAGTGCCGTGGTATGCCTACGACACCGTTACCTTTTCCGGTGAGGTAACCGCCGTCGAAGACGGCCTGATCACGTTGAAGGTGTTCGGCCGCAACAGTCTTGGCGATCACGTCATCGCGAACGTGACGCTCACGATCGGGGGTGCCTGATGTTGTCGGGTAAGGCCGCGATCGTCGGCATCGGTGCCACCGACTTCTCCAAGGACTCCGGCCGCAGTGAGCTACGGCTGGCGGCCGAGGCGGTTCTGGATGCGCTGGACGACGCGGGCCTTAGCCCGTCCGACGTCGACGGGTTGACCACCTTCACGATGGACACCAATAACGAGACCGCGGTGGCGCGCGCGACCGGCATCGGTGACCTGAAATTCTTCGCCCAGACCGGTTATGGCGGGGGTGCGGCGTGCGGGACCATCCTGCATGCGGCGATGGCCGTGGCGACCGGTGTGGCCGACGTCGTCGTCGCCTACCGCGCGTTCAACGAACGCTCGGGCATGCGCTTCGGCCAGGTGCAGACCAGGCTCGTGGGAAATGCTGGTGTGCAGGCTGATTCGACCGCTGCCGACAACTCGTTCTCGTATCCGCATGGGCTATCGACACCGGCGGCACAGGTTGCGATGATCGCCCAGCGGTACATGCACTGGTCCGGGGCGACCAGCCGCGACTTCGGCGCTATCTCGGTGGCCGACCGCAAGCACGCCGCCAAGAACCCCAAGGCGTACTTTTACGAGAAGCCGATAACCATTGAGGATCACCAGAATTCGCGGTGGATCGCCGAACCGCTGCGGCTGTTGGACTGCTGCCAGGAGACCGACGGAGCCGTCGCAATTGTGGTGACGTCGCCGGAGCGGGCGAAGGACCTCAAGCAGCGGCCGGCGATCATCGAGGCGGCGGCTCAGGGGTCCAGCCCCGACCAGTACACGATGGTCAGCTACTACCGCCCCGAATTGGGTCTCCCCGAGATGGGGTTGGTCGGTCAGCAGATGTGGCAGCAGTCCGGTCTCAAGCCGACCGACATCCAGACCGCGATCCTCTATGACCACTTCACGCCCTTCACGCTGATCCAGTTGGAGGAGTTGGGTTTCTGCGGTCGCGGCGAGGCCAAGGACTTCATCGCCAATGGGGCGGTCGAGATGGGCGGGCGGCTGCCGATCAATACCCACGGCGGCCAACTCGGCGAGGCCTACATCCACGGCATGAACGGCATCGCGGAGGGTGTGCGGCAGCTGCGGGGCACATCGGTGAACCCGGTGCCCGACGTCGAGCACGTACTCGTCACCGCCGGAACGGGTGTGCCCACCTCCGGTCTGATCCTCGGCTAGCTCTCTACTCCTGCATACGCCCGGCTGGACGGGCGTTCGGCGCCCAACGCTCGGCTAGCCGGGCTCTCGACAGCTGAAGTGACGGCAGCGGTTTGGCGTGCGACTCTGCGCTTGTGGGTGGGCCGTTTATCGGGAGCGAAGCCGTTGCGGCTGGATTGCTGAGCAAGAGCCAGTTGGAGACGCGCTACTTACGGCTCTTTCGAGGCGTCTACATCGATCGCGACGCCGACATCACCGTAGCGGTCCGCGCCGAGGCCGGGTGGTTGTGGACCGGACGTCGGGGAGTTGTAGCGGGGTTCTCGGCGGCCGCGTTGCACGGGAGCAAGTGGGTCGATGACAGACGAGCCGTGGAGCTGATCCATGACAACCACCATTGCCCGGCGGGGATACAGCTGCACAGAGACGTTGTCGAGGCGGACGAAATCGAAATGATCGACGGCCTCGCGGTGACATCCCCGACGAGAACAGCGCTGGACCTCGGTTGCTGGTATCCAACCACGACCGCCGTGGCGGGTATAGACGCGTTGGCTGGAGCGACGGAAATCAAGGCGGCTGACGTAGAGCTGCTGGCCCGCAGGTACGGGGGACGCCGGGGCATCGCGCGAGCACGACGGGCGGCGGATCTCTTCGATGGCGGGGCACAGTCCCCGAAGGAGTCGTGGCTTCGCATCGTGCTGATCGAGGCCGGCTTGCCGCGGCCGCAAACGCAGATTCCGGTGTTAGACGAATGTGGCAGTGCCTTCGCGTATTTGGACATGGGGTGGGAAGAGTTGAAAGTCGCCGTGGAGTACGACGGCGATCAGCACCGCAGCGATCGAAGGCAATACAGCTGGGACATCCGGCGACTGGAAACGCTCGAGCGGCTCGGCTGGATTGTCGTCCGAATAGTCGCGGGGGACCGGCCTGGCGACATCGTTCGCAGGGTTCGTGCCGCGCGTGCCGACCGAGTCCCCCGCTAGCCGGGGGCACGAACTCTCAGGCCCGGCTAGCGGGGCGCTCGGCCGAAAGGCAGCAAACGCAATTACGCCGGGAGGAGCTCGACGCCGGACAGCACCACGGCGTTCTCGCGGGCCGGCGCGACCACGCTGGCCACGAAACGGCCGTCGTCTTTCCAGATGCCGACCTTGAGCGTCTCGCCCGGGAACGCGACACCGGCAAAGCGCGCACCGTACGCGGCCACTGCACCAGCGTCGCCGTCCAGCAATGCGTCGGTGATGGCCTTGCAGGTCATGCCGTAGGTGCACAGGCCATGCAGGATCGGCTGGGGAAAGCCTGCGGCAGCAGCGAATTCGGGGTCAGAATGCAGCGGATTACGGTCGCCGCACAGCCGGTACAGCAGCGCCTGCTGCGGCAGGATCGCCAAGTCCACCTCGAGGTCCGGAGCCCGATCGGGCGCGCCGTCCGACGACGACGGCCCGCGCTCGCCACCGAATCCACCTTCACCGCGGGCGAAGATCGACCGCCGCTGCGTCCACAGCACGGTGCCGTCGGGCGCGGTCGCCGTCGTCTCGCTCCAGATCACCGCGGCCTTGCCCTTGTCCCAGATATCGGTGAACCGGGTGACGGCCGTGGCCGAACCCGACGGCGGCAGCGGCCCGGGCACCTCGATGCGCTCGCTGGCGTGCAGCACCTTGCTCAGCTCTATGTCGATGCCGGGGAACTGCACCGTCGGCGGCTTGGTCATGTGGAACGACGCCGCGACATTGCCGAACGTCGGCAGGACCTGCGGGGTGTCGTCGACCAGGTAGCGCAGCTCGCGTGGATCCATCGGATCGGCGCCCGCGCCCAGCCCCAGGTGATACAGCTGAATATCGCTACTGGACCAAGAGAATTCGAGCGGCTCCAGCTCGGCGGCCAGCGCGACGTCCACGTCGATCGGCATGTCAGTTCTCTCCTGCGATGTGCAGCGCGGCGAGGTACCCGAAGGTCATCGCCGGCCCGATGGTGCCGCCCGGACCCGGATAGGTGTGCCCCATGACCGGTGCGCTGACGTTGCCCGCGGCGTAGAGGCCATCGATGATGCTGCCGTCGTCGCGCAGCGCGCGGCCGTGAACATCGGTGCGGATGCCGCCCTTGGTGCCCAGATCGCCGGGCACCATCTTGGCGGCGTAATACGGCGCGTGGGTCAGCTCGCCGAGGTTGGGGTTGGGCTTGTTGGTGGGGTCGCCGTAGTACTTGTCATAGGCGCTCTCACCACGGTGGAAGTCCTCGTCGACTCCGGAGCGGGCAAAGCCGTTGAACCGCGCCACGGTCGCGGTGAACGCGGCGACGGGTAAGCCCGCCTTCTCGGCCAGCTCTTCGAGTGTGTCGGCCTTGATGATGACGCCGGATTCCATCCACTTAGTCGGAATGCGCTGTCCGGGCTGCAGTCCCGCGAAGATGTAGCGGTCCCGGTACTGCTGGTCGAACACCAGCCACGCGGGAATGTTCTCGCCCGGCCCGGGGCCCTGGCCGAATTCGCCGCCGTACATGTGGTGGCAGGCCTCGACGTAGGGCATCGACTCGTTCATGAACCGCTTGCCGGACATGTTGACGATGATCGACCCCGGCGAGTTGCGCTCCGACAACGCGAACCACGGCGCGCCCACCAGCGGAACCGTGGGCCCCCACCAGGCGTCTTCCATGATATCCAGTGCGGCGCCGAGCTTTTCGCCCGCGATGATGCCGTCACCGGTGTTGGCCTTGGCCCCGACCGTCCACTCGGTAGTGATCGGCGCGCGCTGGTACTTCACCCGCATCTGCTCGTTGTGCTCGAAGCCGCCGCTGGCCAGGATCACGCCGCGCCGGGCCCGGATCAGCTGCGGATCAGCGGATTCCGCCGAACCGGTGGCGCGTACATACACTCCGCGCACCACGCCGTCCTCGACGTACAGATCGGTCAAAGCGGTATTCAGCTGCACCGGAACCCCGGCGCGCTGCAACCCGATCCGCAACGGGGCGATCAGGGCACGGCCCATACCGACCAGGTTCTTACCGGTCGACTTCGCCCACATGGTGCGCGCCCCGACCTTCAAGCTACGCAGCACCCCCCGCGGGTGTCGCTTCAGCATGTTCAGCCGCACGTAATCCTGCTGCATCACAACCACATTGAGGGGCACCTTGCCATAAGCAGGCTCGAGCCCGGCTTCGTCTTCACCGAGCTTGCGCGCGTCGAACGGCTTGGGCTCGATCGAGCGCCCCTCCGCCCGGCCGCCGGGCGCCTCGGGGTAGTAGTCCGAGTACTTCGGCACCCAACACATCTTCAGCGGCGTGTTCTTGAGCACGAACGACAGCATCTCGGGACCGCGCTGCAGGTAGGTGTCGATCCGCTCCGGCTCGACCACTTTGCCGACGATTCCGTGTAGGTAGGTGCGGGCGGCCTCGGGCGTGTCACGGACGCCGTCGCGCTTGAGGACCTCGTTGTTCGGGATCCAGACGCCGCCCCCTGAGCGTGCGGTGGAGCCGCCGAAATGCGGGGCCTTCTCGATGACTAATGTCGAAAGGCCTCGGTGCGCGGCGGCGAGGGCAGCCACCATGCCGGCTCCGCCGCTTCCGACCACGACGACGTCGTACTCCTGCGCTGTCATGTAGAACACGTTATAGAATTGCCCGGGCTGGCCGCTACCGGCCCGGTCAAACGGACGAGGGGACTTCGGTAAATGCTCAGTGTTGCGACCCGCGACGAGCTGGCGGCCGACCTGGCGCAGGCCGAGCGCAGCCGTGAACCGATCGCTCCGTTAACGTCCGCGCACCCGGATATCGACGTCGTCGACGCCTACGAGATCCAGCTGATCAATATCCGCCAGCGGGTTGCTGAGGGTGCGCGGGTGCTGGGCCACAAAGTCGGCCTGTCCAGCAAAGCGATGCAGCAGATGATGGGCGTCGACGAGCCGGACTACGGTCACCTGCTCGACGAGATGCAGGTGTTTGAGGACGTCCCGGTCAAGGCGGACCGCTTCCTCTACCCGCGAGTCGAGGTGGAAGTCGGTTTCATCCTGGCTGCCGACCTGCCGGGCGCCGGGTGCACTGAGGAGGATGTGCTGGCGGCCACCGAAGCCCTGGTGCCCTCGATCGAGTTGATCGATACCCGGATCACCGACTGGAAGATCGCGTTGTGTGACACCATCGCCGACAACGCCTCCTCGGCCGGTTACGTGCTGGGCAAGGCCCGGGTGTCACCCGCGGACATCGACGTCACGGCGATCGATGCGGTGCTGACCCGCAATGGTGAGGTGATCGCCGAGGGCCGCAGCGATGCCGTGCTGGGCAATCCGGTGACGGCGGTGGCATGGCTGGCCCGCAAGGTGGAAAGCTTTGGGGTACGGCTGCGTCAAGGTGACGTCGTGCTTCCGGGTTCTTGCACCAAGGCGATCGATGCCCGCCCCGGTGACGACTTCGTCGCCGAATTCACGGGCCTGGGTTCGGTCCATTTGTCGTTCGAATAGGCTCGGATTAGTTTTGAATCAGTTGATTTAACGCCTGAAAGAGCAGCGAAAGGCAGCATCATGCCGTCAAAGGCGAGTGTGGCGATTGTCGGGTCGGGAAATATCAGCACCGATCTGCTTTATAAGCTCCTGCGGTCCGACTGGCTGGAACCGCGCTGGATGGTGGGCATCGACCCGCACAGCGAGGGCCTGGCGCGGGCCCGCACGCTGGGTTTGGAGACCACCCATGAGGGGGTGGACTGGCTGCTGGCGCAGTCGGAGAAACCCGACCTGGTGTTCGAGGCCACCAGCGCCTATGTGCACCGGGACGCGGCGCCGAAATACGAGGCCGCCGGGATCCGGGCCATTGATTTGACGCCGGCCGCGGTGGGTCCGGCGGTGATTCCGCCGGCGAACCTGCGCCAGCACCTGGACGCCCCGAATGTCAACATGATCACCTGTGGCGGGCAGGCCACCATCCCGATCGTGTACGCGGTCAGCCGCGTGGTGGCGGTGCCCTACGCCGAGATCGTCGCGTCGGTGTCGTCGGTGTCGGCGGGGCCGGGCACTCGGGCCAACATCGACGAGTTCACCAAGACCACCAGCAAGGGCGTGCAGACCATCGGTGGAGCCGCGCGGGGCAAGGCGATCATCATCTTGAACCCGGCCGATCCGCCGATGATCATGCGCGACACCATCTTCTGCGCGATCCCTGCCGACGCCGACCGCGACGCGATCGCCCAGTCCATCAA
Organism: Mycobacterium sp. NGS40; assembly: GCF_059812735.1. NCBI lineage: Bacteria > Bacillati > Actinomycetota > Actinomycetes > Mycobacteriales > Mycobacteriaceae > Mycobacterium > Mycobacterium sp. NGS40. Next base: position 90,021 of record NZ_JCALDG010000011.1, on the reverse strand, counting down.
GGACGTGGTCGCCGAGGTGCAAACCTACGTGCCCGGATACCGGTTGCTCAACGAGCCGCAGTTCGACGAGCCGTCGGTGGTCAACGGTGGCCACCACGTGGTCACGACGTTCGTCGAGGTCGAGGGTGCCGGTGATTATCTGCCGCCGTATGCCGGCAATCTCGACATCATGACCGCGGCGGCCACCAAGGTCGGCGAAGAGATCGCCAAGGAAACGCTGGCGGTCACAGGAGCGCAGGCATGAGTACCCGCGCCGTCGACGATGCAGAGCGCAGCGATGCGAAGGAGTGGCGCCATGAGTGAAGTCTTCTTCAACCCGGTGTGGGACGTGCGGATGACCGACACCTCGCTGCGCGACGGCTCCCACCACAAACGCCACCAGTTCAGCACCGATGAAGTCCAGGCGATCGTGGCGGCCCTGGACGCGGCCGGGGTGCCGGTGATCGAGGTGACCCACGGCGACGGGCTGGGCGGCTCGTCGTTCAACTACGGCTTCTCCAAAACCCCCGAACAAGAACTGATCAAGCTGGCCGCCGAGACGGCCACCGACGCCAAGATCGCGTTCTTGATGCTGCCGGGGGTGGGCACCAAAGAGGACATCAAGGAGGCGCAGAACAACGGCGGGTCGATCTGCCGCATCGCCACCCACTGCACCGAGGCCGACGTGTCGATCCAGCACTTCGGGCTGGCCCGCGAACTCGGCCTGGAAACCGTCGGGTTTCTGATGATGGCCCACACCATCACCCCGGAGAAACTGGCCGCCCAAGCCCGCATCATGGCCGACGCCGGCTGCCAATGCGTCTACGTCGTCGACTCCGCCGGCGCCCTGGTCCTCGACGGTGTCGCCGAGCGGGTGTCAGCGCTGGTCGCCGAACTCGGCGACGACGCCCAGGTCGGCTTCCACGGGCACGAGAACCTCGGGCTCGGCGTGGCCAACTCGGTGGAAGCCGTGCGCGCGGGAGCCAAGCAGATCGACGGCAGCGTGCGCCGCTTCGGCGCCGGTGCGGGCAACGCGCCCGTGGAGGCCCTGATCGGGGTGTTCGACAAGATCGGCGTCAAGACCGGCATCGACTTCTTCGACATCGCCGACGCCGCCGAAGACGTGGTACGCCCGGCCATGCCCGCCGAATGCCTGCTGGACCGCAACGCACTGATCATGGGCTACTCCGGGGTCTACTCCAGCTTCCTCAAACACGCCGTCCGCCAAGGCGAACGCTACGGCGTCCCCGCCCACGAACTCCTGCACCGCGCCGGCCAACGCAAACTCATCGGCGGCCAAGAAGACCAACTCATCGACATCGCGCTGGAAATCAAACGCGAACGCGAAAACGGCACCGCGGTCACGCACTAACAACACTGCATTCGAGCAGGGCACACGTTGCTCTCAAACACAGTCGGGGCACAGCCCGGGCACAGTTGTCGCGCGTAGCGTGACGCGCATGAGGACGACATTCACCACAAGCGGCATGGGTCGCCGCGGACTGTACGGCCTGATCGCCGGGGGGCTACTCACCGCAACCGCTGCCACCGTGATCGCACTGCCGGTCGCAAGCGCGGATCCCTGCAACCAGACCGTGGGCCAATCCATCGATGCGTACCTGTCGCGGCATCCCGACGTGAAGGCGACGCTGTCCGCCAAGTCTCAGGCCGAGGGCGGCGGCCCCAACGTGATCGACTACCTGAATCGGCATCCGGATGTCCGCCAGCGGCTGATCAACCTGTCCCAGCAGTGCACCTCGTAGCGCGCGGATCGGCTTAGTCTGTCAAGTCGGCAAACCCCGGCGACGACACGCGGGAATGTTCGCCATTGACGAAAAAGTAGAACACGTTCTAGCGTCTAGGCGTGTTCTCTAATCCCCTTACTGACGCGATCGCCGAAGCCGAGAAGCTGGTAGCCGCCGCGCCCTTCATCGAGACCGAAGCCGACCTGCTCGAAGGGATGCAGTACCTGGCCGGCGGTATCTCGGCGTGCATCCATATGGCCGTCGACTACGATCGCGACCATCCCTTCCTGCAATCGGGCACCGGGCCATTCACCAAGATGGGTCTGGACAATCCCGACACTCTGTATTTCGGCACCCGCGTGCACGCCAACCACGACTACGTCGTCACCGGTGTCCGCGGTACCACCACCGACTTGAGCTTCCAGCTGCTCGGCGGTGAGTACACCGACGACAACGTGCCCGCCAGCCAGGCCGCGTTCGATGACCGCGAACTGGAGATCGCCGCCGACGGCACCTTCGAGTGGCGGGTGCGACCCACCAGCAATGGGCAGTTGGTGATGCGTGAGGTCTACGGCGACTGGTCAGCTCAGCGCGGCACCTTGGCCATTGCCCGGCTGGACACCGCCGGTACCGCCCCGCCGCCGCTGACCCGCGAGCTGATCGAAAAGCGTTACGCCACAGCCGGAAAGCAGCTGGTGCAGCGGGTGAAGACCTGGCTGCAATTTCCGCAGTGGTTCTATGACAATCTCCCGGTCAACACCATGGTGGCGCCGCGGCTGACCCCGGGCGGACTGGCCACCCAGTATTCGTCGGTCGGGCACTGGGATCTGCGGCCCGACCAGGCGCTGATCATCACCATTCCGGTGAGCGATGCGCCCTACCTCGGCTTCCAGCTCGGCAGCCTGTGGTACATCTCGCTGGACTACATCAACCACCAGACCTCGCTGAACAACACTCAGGCACAGGCAGATCCGGATGGCAAGGTCCGCATTGTCGTCGCCGACGGCAACCCGGGTGTGACCAACTGGGTCGAGACTCTGGGGCACCGGCGCGGGTACCTGCAATTCCGTTGGCAGCGAGTGTCACGGGAGCTGACTGATGCCGACGGGCCGACTGTGGAGCTGGTCGGCCTGGACGCGGTGGCGAGCAAGCTGCCGTATTTCGACCACAACAAGATTTCCGAGGATGACTGGCGTGCACGAATTGCGCTGCGCCAGCAACAAATTCAAGCAAGAATGCTGGGGTGACGATGTCCGGGATGCTCAAGAAGAAAGTAGTCGTCATCAGCGGCGTCGGACCGGGCCTCGGTACCACGCTGGCGCATCGATGTGCGCGCGACGGGGCCGATCTGGTGCTGGCGGCACGCACCGCCGAGCGGCTCGAAGAGGTCGCCCAGCAACTCAAGGACGCCGGTCACCAGGCGCTGGCGGTGTCGACGGACATCACCGACGACGATCAGGTGAACAACCTGGTCGAACAGACGATGGCGACCTACGGCAAGGTCGACGTGCTGATCAACAACGCGTTCCGGGTGCCTTCGATGAAGCCGTTGGCGGGCACCACATTTCAGCATATCCGTGACGCGATCGAACTCAGCGCGCTCGGGGCGTTGCGGCTGATCCAGGCTTATACTCCGGCGCTGGAAGCCTCCAAGGGCTCGATCGTCAACGTCAACTCGATGGTGCTGCGGCACTCGCAGGCCAAGTACGGCGCGTACAAGATGGCCAAGTCTGCGCTGCTGTCCATGTCGCAGTCGCTGGCCACCGAGCTCGGCGACAAGGGAATCCGCGTCAATTCCGTTGCGCCCGGTTATATCTGGGGCGACACGTTGCAGGCCTACTTCAACCACCAGGCCGGCAAATATGGCACCACGGCCGAGGAGATCTACCAGGCCACTGCGGCGAACTCCGACTTGAAGCGACTGCCTACCGAGGACGAGGTCGCCTCGGCAATTCTGTTCATGGCCAGCGATCTGTCCAGCGGCATCACCGGGCAGACATTGGATGTCAACTGCGGGGAGTACCACACCTAATGGCAGAGCGTACCGACGTCGGCACCGTCGAGGACATGCACGCGTCGGCAACCAAGCTGGTCGGGCTTGACGACTTCGGCGTTGACGACGACAACTACCGCGAAGCCCTCGAGGTGCTGCTGGAGTCATATCGACGTGATGCCGGCCTAACCCCGTTGGGCAGCAAGATGAACCGATTCTTCTTGCGCGGTGCGTTGGTGTCCAGGCTGTTCTCCGAATCGGCCTGGAAGCAGTATCCGCAGCACGCAGACGTCACCATCGAGCGGCCGATCTTCGTCACCGGCCTGCCGCGCACCGGCACCACGATCTTGCACCGCCTGCTCGGAGCCGATCCCGTGCATCAGGGACTGCACCTGTGGCTGGCCGAGTTCCCGCAACCGCGTCCGCCGCGCGACGAGTGGGATGCCAACCCGTGGTACAGCTCGCTGAACGCGCAGTTCGAGAAGGCTCACGCGGAGAATCCGGAATACACCGGTCTGCATTTCATGGCCGCCTATGAGCTCGAGGAGTGCTGGCAGCTGCTGCGGCAGTCGCTGCATTCGGTGTCCTACGAGACGCTGTCGCACCTACCCACCTACTCGCAGTGGCTGTCACAACAGGACTGGACGCCGTCATACCAGCGGCACCGCCGCAACCTTCAGCTGATCGGGCTGAATGACATCGAAAAGCGTTGGGTGCTCAAGAATCCCAGTCATCTGTTTGCGCTGGACGCGTTGATGACGACCTATCCGGACGCCTTGGTGATCCAGACGCACCGGCCGGTCGAGACGATCATGGGGTCGATGTGCTCGTTAGCACAGCACACCGCCGAGGGATGGTCGACGACCTTCTCGGGCGCCCAGATCGGTGCTGACGCAATGGAAACCTGGTCGCGCGGTCTGCAGTTGTTCAACACCGCACGCGCCAAGTACGATCCCGCCCAATTCTGCGACGTCGACTACCGCGACTTGATCGCAGATCCGCTCGGGACGGTCGCCACGGTGTACCGCCACTTCGGCCTGAACCTGACCGACGAGGCGCGAAAGGCAATGGAGGACAGCCACGCCGAGAGTCAGACCGGTGCGCGGGCCCCGAAGCACAAGTACTCGCTGGCCGACTACGGGCTCACTGCCGACGAAGTCAAGGAGCGCTTCGCCGGGCTGTGATCGGCAGAGCCCGGGCGGTACACGATTTGCCCGCCTCTGAGCGACAGTGCCGACGGCCTCGGCGATTTGTCGCTCGTAGGCGGGCACAACGCCAATTCCTCCCCGGAGCGGTCGGCGTGGCCAGTCGGCCGCGCGGCCGTCAACCCTCGAATCAGTCTTCTTCTGGACGCTCCAGATAGCCCTCGGCCACCGCGTGTTCGATGCTGTCGGACAGGCGAGGGCAGGACCTGGTTCGTGCCGGATCACCGCCGGATTCCCGCACCTCGGTGAAATAGGCGCAGCGCTGAGACGCATCGGTATTCCATTGCACCGCGGTATGTCCCGGCCCCATCCTGCGCACAGTCACCGTGACATGGCAGAAGCGGCAATCGACCGGCTGCAGACCTGACGTCAGGTAGCGCTGCCGGTCGGCCAGGCTGGCCTCGCGGACCGCAGCCGCTCGCTTCGGGTCGTTGGCGAAATCCCTTGACTTCGACCATGATCCAGACCCACCGTTGTGCCCGGGTTTGTCCTCGTGGTCATGGCCGTCGCCATGCAGCAACAGCATTGACCGGGCGAGCCGATCGACGTCGGGAACCGCCGGCTGATCGTCACCCATGTCGTCAGTGCTGTTCGGCTGGAACTTCTTCGGCCGCAGCGGCTTCGGCATCCTGTGCCTTGAGGTTCTCGGCAACCTCGACGTTCCAGTGTTCGATGGCGCGGGTGGTGTCGACCTCGATCTCGAAGCGCTCCACCATTTCCGGTTCGACGTCGGCGGCATCGACATAGAACTGCTGATACCAGCGACGCAGCTGGTACACGGCGCCGTCTTCCTCAACCAGCAGCGGGTTGTCGATCCTCGTCTTGTGCTTCCAGATCTCGACGTCCTGCAAAAAGCCCTTGCTGACACCTTCGGTGAAGACCCTGGACAGCTTCTCGGTCATCTTTTCGTCCATGCCCTTGGGCTTTTCGACGATGACGCCCCACTGCAGCACGAACGAGTTCTGGGTCACCGGGTAGTGGCAGTTGATCAGGATCGATTCGGCCTTGTAACCGCCATAGCTGTTGTGCAGCCAGTTGATCATGAACGAAGGGCCGAAGTAGGAAGCCTCGGAGTCCAGGTGTGCCTCGCCGTAGGAGGTGCCCAGATCGCTGACGTCCGGGCGGCCCACGTTGTGCAGGTACTGCGAGGCGATGTGGCCCTCGAAGACGTTCTTGAAGTACGTCGGCAACCCGAAGTGGATGTAGAAGAAGTGCGCCATATCGGTGACGTTGTCGATGATGTCGCGGCAGTTGGACCCCTCGATGAGGATGCTGTTCCAGCGCCACTCGGTCCACTCGTCACTGTGGGACTCCGGGATATCCGGAATGCGCACAGCGGGGTCGGGCGGGTTGTTCTCGTGGTCGTGCCACACGAACAGCAGGCCGCCGCGCACGTCGGTCGTCCAGGAACGGGTGCGTGCGGTCTTGGGCGTGCGCTTGGCGTACGGCACCAGCTTGCAGCGGCCATCGCCGCCCCATCGCCAGTCGTGGAACGGGCACGCGACCTCGTCACCCTTGATGGTGCCCTCGGACAGGTCTCCGCCCATGTGGCGGCAGTAGCCGTCGAGCACCTTGATGTCGCCCTGCGAGTCCGCGAAGGCCACCAGCTTGGTGCCGAAGGCCTCAATCGAGTGCGGCTTGCCGTCCTGGAAGTCCTTTGCGACGCCCAGGCAGTGCCAGCCTCGGGCGTACCGGGTCGGCAACGCGCCGGGATCGATTTCCCGGATGCCGACCGCTTTAGTGTCGGTACTCACCTGTCACCTCCAGCTATGTTGCCCTCTAACTAGAACACGTTACAGTTTTCTGCCACGGACGCGCAACGACAGCGGGCCTAGCTGCGTTGTCCCGGGGGCGTTTCACGCTTGGGGTATATCTAGACGATGCCACTGTTTGCTTTCGAGGGTCGGGCGCCCCGGATCGATCCGACAGCTTTCGTGGCGCCGACCGCGACCCTGATCGGCGACGTCACGGTCGAGGCCGGGGCGTCGGTCTGGTTCAACGCCGTACTGCGCGGCGACTATGGGCCGATCGTCGTGCGAGAAGGCGCCAATGTGCAGGACGGATCGGTGTTGCACGCGCCGCCTGGCATCCCCGTCGACATCGGACCGGGCGCGACGGTGGCCCATATGTGTGTCATTCACGGCGTTCACGTGGGTTCTGAGGCAATGATCGCCAACCACGCCACCGTTCTGGACGGGGCGGTGATCGGTGCGCGCAGCTTGGTCGCAGCGCATTCTCTGGTGACCGCCGGCACGCAGATTCCGGCCGGCGTGCTGGTGGTCGGAGCGCCGGCTCAAATCAAGGGCCCGATCGCCGGGACGGGTGCCGAGATGTGGATCAACCTGAACCCGCAGGCCTACCGCGACCTCGCGCAGCGGCATCTCACCGGGCTGGAGCCGATCTAGACCGTCGGGATCAATGCGAAAGTTCCGTCGGCTGATATCCGGCCGGCAACTTCAGCACCCGGTTGCGGAAGTCAACCACATACACGTCATCCTGCGGCCCGACCGCGATCCCATAGGGCGCGAAGAGATCGCCGAAAGGCAACACCGCCACCGTGTTCGAGCCCGCCGTCAATCGCAGCACCCGATTGTTGTTCAAGTCGGTGACGTAGACGCTGTTGCTGCGGTCGATCGCCACGCTGTTCGGGAAGTTCAGGCCGGTGAATGGGAGAATCTCCGGGGTGGTCGAGCCCGCGGGCAGCTTCTGCACCCGGTTGTTGCCGGCGTCGGCGACGTAGATGCCGTCGCTGCTGTCCACTGCGAGATCGTACGGCTGGTTGAGTCCGGTGAACGGAACCGGAACCTGAACCGTTGAGCCGACCGGCATTTCGAGTACCTGGTTGTTCTTGAAGTCGGCGACGTAGACATTGCCGACGCTGTCCGCCGTCACACCGTGGGGCTCGGTCAGGCCGGTGAACGGAAGTTCGATCTGGGTCTTGGAGCCGGCGGGAAGTTCCAGCACCCGCTTGTGGTATTCGTCGACGACATAAAGATCACCGTTGTGGTTCGTGGCCAGGCCGGCCGGACGGTCCAGGCCGGTGAACGGCAACTCGATTGGCGTGTTCGTGCCGGCCCGCAACTCGAGCACCCGGTTGCCGCCGGAGTCGGCGACATACACGTTGCCGGCGTTATCTACTTCCACCCCTTCGGGATCCGCGAGGGTGAACGGCAGCACGACCGCGCCAGACGTGGGCGGCGCAGCGCTCGGTGTCGTGGTCTGAGTGGACGACGCGCTGCCCGACGACGTTCGCGCCAAGGCGAGGTATGCGGCCACGGCGACGACCGCGACGATGACGACGGCCGCGGCGCCCATGATCGTCAGAGAGGGTCGTGACCGCCGTTGCGGCTTGACCTTTGCGGGTGTCTCGAACTCCCAATCGTCGTCCATGCGCCGGCTCCTCAACCACCACGGTGTTCGCGACACCAGGACACTACCGCGCGGCTTTCCCGGACGCATAGCAACTTCAGAAGAAAGCGCTGACCAGAAATGTCCGTTCAGCTTCCCAGTGGTACCGTCTCGTATCCCGCGGGCAATTTGAGCACTCTGTTGTGGAAATCGGCGACGTAGATATCGCCCTGCGGGCTCACCGCCACCTCAAATGGGGCGACCAAATTGCTGAACGGCAGTGTCGACACGGTATTCGAACCGGCCGTGAGCTTGAGGACCCGATTGTTGTTCAGGTCCGTCACGTACAGGTTGCCGCTGTGGTCGATCGCCAGACTGTTCGGGAAATTCAGACCAGTGAACGGGAGGTCGACCGGGGTGTTGGTTCCCGCCGCCAGTTTCACCACCCGGTTGTTTCCGGCGTCGGCGGCATACACGGTGTCGGCCTCGTCCACCGCAAGGTCGTAAGGCTGGTTGAGACCGGCGAATGGCAACTCGACCTGCGTATTCGAGTCTGACGGCAATTCCAGCACCCGATTGCCCTTGAAGTCGACGACGAAGACGTTGCCGCGGCTATTCACGCCGATTCCATGAGGCTCTTCGAGCCCGGTCATTGGTAATTCGACCTGTGCGCTCGAGCCGGCCGGCAATTTCAGCACCCGCTTGTTTTTCTGGTCGACCACATAGAGGGCATTGTGGCCGTCCACCGCTAGACCGCCCGGCTCTTTGAGTCCGGTGAAGGGGAGCACGATCGGCGTATCAGAGCCGGCTTTCAGCTCCCACACCCGGTCGGTGCCCGAGTCGGAGACGTACACGTTGCCCGCACCATCCACCTCCAGCCCGTCGGTATCCACGAGCTCGAACGGCAGGGCGGTCGCGGCGGATTTCGCCGCAGGCGTCGGACGGGGTTTGACGGACGCCTGGGTTGCCGATGTCCGGCCGAACAGTAGGTAGACGGCGACGACCGCGAGGACCACCAGGGTTGCCGCGCCGGCAAGGGACAGGATCCGCAGCCGCAGGTGCGACCGACTCGTTGGGGGGGTCTTCGACCTGATTTCGTCCATGAGAACCAGGAGAGTACCGCGCGACGTTGCACGCGCACAGGAAGATTCAGGTGAATTCCCGGAACGGGTGTGCGGACGACCTAGATTTTGCGGGTATTGGCCGCGGCGCGGTCCATCTCCCAATAGGCCCGCAGGGCAACCAGTTTGCCTTCGTCGTTGGCCTTGTAGGTGAACACGCCTTCGGCCGTCGTCTGGTAGTCGCCCGTGGTGATCAGGATGTGGCCGACGTTGGCTTCCTCGTTGCCGCACTGGTAGGTATCACGGAAGAAGAACTCGATCTTGGTGGTGGGGGCGATGGCCTTGTCCCAGAACGCCGAGATCGCGTCGCGGCCGCGGTGTCCCTTACCTTCGGGGTCGAAAACCGACGGCCCGATCGGATCCTCGACGATGGCGTCGTCGGTGAAGACCTCGAGCCAGGCTTGTTTGTCCCTGGCGCCGACCGCCTCGCGCGAGCGACGGCCCGCCTCGTGGGCGGGAGTTCCGCTCACGCGCTGACTTTCTCGGGCTTGTCGGCACCAACCACCCACATGGAGTAGTACTGCGAGCCACCGCCGTAGGCGTGTCCCAACGCTTTTCGGGCGTTCGGAACCTGGTGTTCGCCGCCCTTGCCCATCACCTGGATGGCCGCCTCGGCGAAGCGAATCAGGCCCGACGCGCCGATCGGGTTCGACGACAGCACCCCGCCGGACGGGTTCACCGGCAGCTTTCCGCCGATCTTGGTCTCGCCGGCCTCGGTGAGCTTCCAACCCTCACCCTCGGGAGCAAATCCGAGGCTTTCCAACCACATTGGCTCGAACCAGGAAAACGGCACGTAGATCTCAGCAGCGTCGATCTCGTCGATGGGACTCTCGATGCCGGCCGCCTCCCACAGTGCGGCGGCCGCGTCGCGGCTGGCCTGCGGGCTGACCTGGTCGCGGCCCGAGAACTGCAGCGGCTCGGTGCGCAGCGCGGTCGCATGGATCCAGGCCACCGGCTCTCCTTGCGCCAGACGGGCTTCGGCGATCTCCTCGTTACCGATCACGACCGCGGCTGCACCGTCGGACGACGGGCAGGTTTCGTCGTAGCGGATCGGGTCCCACAGCATGGGGGACTCCATCACTTTTTCCACGGTGATGTCGGGCTGATGCAAGTGCGCCAGCGGGTTGCGGGCCCCGTTGAGCCGGTCTTTGACCGCGACGATGGCACCGATGTTCAACGGTGCGCCCGAGCGGCGGATGTACGAGCGCACGTGCGGGGCGAAGTATCCACCCGCGCCGGCGCCGACCGGCTTGATGAATGGGATCGGAATCGACAACGCCCACATGGCATTTGATTCCGACTGCTTCTCCCAGGCCATGGCCAGCACGCGCTTGTACTTGCCCGACTGCACCAGGCTGGCCGCCACCACCGCGGTGGATCCGCCGACCGATCCCGCGGTGTGCACCCGGATGAGTGGCTTGCCGGTGGCGCCCATGGCGTCGGCCATGAACAGCTCGGGCATCATGACGCCTTCGAAGAAGTCGGGCGCCTTGCCGACCACTACCGCGTCGATGTCGTCGAACGTGGAACCGGAGTCGGCCAGCGCCCGGTCGATGGCCTCGCGCACCATGCCGTTCATCGAGACGTCTTTGCGCTTGGCTACGTACTTCGTTTGCCCGGTACCCAGTACCGCGGCGAGGTGCGCTCCTGCACCGGCCATCAGTTCTTTCCTTCCATGACCGCGACCAGGTTCTGTTGCAGCGCAGGCCCGCTGGTGGCGTGCGCCAGCACCCGATTCGCAGAACCGTCCCAGATGTGTTGTGCGGCAAATCCGATGCGCTCGAGACCGGCAACGAACATGGGGTTGGCCGACAGCGCACCGCCGGACGGATTGACTTTCGTCTTACCCGGGATCCGAATGGCATCCGTCAGGATCAGGTGCTGGTGGGTGAACGGCGCATGGATCTCGGCGACGTCGAGGTTGGCCGTGGTGCCGCCGGTGGCCGCCTTGGTCGCGGCCCGCGTCGACGGAGAGTCGGTGAGGTCGCGCGCGCCCAGCACCGGGGTTTCGATGCGATGCTCGATTCCGGTTATCCAGGCCGGGTTTTCGCGCAACTCGCGCGCGCGGTCGTCGGCGGCCAGCACGATCGCGGCGGCGCCGTCGGTGATCGGTGCGATGTCGTGCCGGCGCAGCGGGTCGGCGAAGAAGGGCCGGTCCAGCAGGCCCTCGACGTTGACCGCCGATTCCACCTTGTCGACCCGGCGGGCGTTGGCGAATGAATCGAATGCGACTCGGGCCATCTGCATTTCGGTCCACTTGCCGGAGTCGAGTCCCAGACGGGCCTGCAGTCCGGCCATCGACACCGAGTCAGGCCACAGCGGTGCGACGGTGTAGGGGTCGGTCTGCCGCGACAAGATCTGGCGCAGGATGCCCGCCGAGGACTTGCCGAAGCCGTACACCAGCGCGGTGTCCACCTCGCCGGTCAAGATCTTGATGTAGGCCTCGTAGAGGGCCCACGCCGCATCCATCTCGACGTGCGACTCGTTGATCGGCGGTACGGCACCGATCGAGTCGATCGCTGAGATGAACGAAAAGGCCCTTCCGGCAAGGTAATCGGACGATCCGGAGCACCAGAAACCGATGTCGGTGCGGGCGATGCCGAGCTCTTCGTAGAGCTGGGCGAAACACGGAATCAACATCTCGACGCCGTTGGTGGTGCCGTCAGTGCGGCGGACATGCGGGGCGTGGGCAAAGCCGACGACCGCAACATTGCGTTCGCTCATGTGTAGGTAAGCCCTTTACAGGTGGTGCTTGTAGGTGTCGTACTCGGCGTCCGGTTCACCGGTGGGCCGGAAGTACTCGATGTTGTCGATGCCAAATCCCCATTCCTCCTGGGGCTTCCACACCGCTTCCACGCGCATGCCCATCCGGACCTCATGTGCGTCGATGTCTGCGACCAGATGCAGGAACGGGATGTCGGCGCCGTCCAACAACACGTAAGCGGCCACATAGGGCGGCTTGATGCGCTGTCCCTGGAACGGGATGTTGATGATCGCGAACGTTGTCACGGTGCCCTTGTCCGGCAGCTCGACGAACTCGGTGGTGGGCTGGCCGGTGGCCGGGTCCGCGCCGTGCGGTGGGAAGTAGACCTTGCCGTTCTTCCCAGTCTTGGCGCCCAGCAGCTTGCCTTCCGCGATGGCGCGCAGGTAAGCGCTTTCCTCGTGCGAGGCGCTGTGCTGAATGGTCAGCGAGACCGGTGTGACGATCATCGTGACCGGGTCCTGGTCGCTGGGGGGTCCCTCGGGTTCGGCGTCCTCGCCCAGCGCGAAGTAGGCGATGTCGGTAATAGCGCCCACGGTCTCGTCGGCCCAGTGCACATGCACCCGCGCGCCGGTCTTGATCTTGTCCGGAGTGCCGGCATCGACGGCGTGGATCATCGCGGTGTCGGCCCCGTCCAGCTTGATCAGGGCCCAGGCGAACGGCCGGTCCAGCGGTTCGCCCCCCAGCGGCTCGGCCTGCCAGGTCCAGGAGACCACGGTGCCGACGGGTGAGACCGGTACCATCTCGCCCAGTGGTTCGTAGGTGACCGGGTCGTATTCCGGCGGTGGCACATGCACCCGGCCATCCGATCCGCGCACCCCGAGGACGCGGCGCTCACGCAGTGCGGTGAAGAAACTGCCTAGCGTGGTGCCGACTGAACGGGTGTAGTCGAAGGCCAGCGTTAACGGCGCTGAGAGGGGCGGCTCGGAGTGATCGATCGTGGTCGGGCCGCTCGAAGTGGCTGTCACGCCATCGAGTAGAACAGGTTCTAAGAACCGTTTCAACACCGGGTTGTGGTCGGGTCTGGTTCGGCCAGGAAAGGCGGAGACATGAAGCTGGGTTTGCAGCTTGGATATTGGGGCGCTCACCCGCCGGAGAACCACGGCGAGCTTGTGGCCGAAGCGGAGGCCGCCGGATTCGACGCCGTGTTCACCGCCGAGGCATGGGGTTCGGACGCCTACACGCCACTGGCCTGGTGGGGTTCGTCGACGCAACGGGTGCGGCTTGGCACGTCGGTCGTCCAGTTGTCCGCGCGCACCCCGACGGCATGCGCGATGGCCGCACTCACTCTCGATCACCTTTCCGGTGGCCGGCACATCCTCGGGCTCGGGGTGTCCGGGCCGCAGGTTGTGGAGGGCTGGTACGGCCAGTGGTTCCCCAAGCCGCTGGCCCGCACTCGTGAGTACGTCGACATCATCCGCCAGGTGTGGGACCGCAAGGCGCCGGTGACCAGCGGCGGTCCCCACTACCCGCTGCCGCGGACCGGCGAGGGCACCAGCGGCCTGGGCAAGCCGCTCAAGCCGATCACCCACCCGCTGCGCAGCGACATCCCGATCATGCTGGGCGCCGAGGGACCGAAGAACGTCGCGCTGGCCGCCGAGATCTGCGACGGCTGGCTGCCGATCTTCTACACGCCGCGGATGGCCGACACCTACAACGAGTGGCTGGACGAGGGCTTTGCCCGGCCGGGTGCCCGCCGCAGTCGCGCGGACTTCGAGATCTGCGCGACGGCCAACATCGTGATCACCGAGGACCGCAGCGCCGCGTTCGCGGCCATGAAGCCCTACATCGCGCTCTACATGGGTGGAATGGGCGCCGAGGACACCAACTTCCACGCCGACGTGTATCGCCGGATGGGCTACGCCGAAGTGGTCGACGACGTCACCAAGCTGTTCCGCAGCAACCAGAAGGACAAGGCCGCCGAGATCATCCCCGACGAGGTCATCGATGATGCCGCGATCGTGGGCGACGTCGACTACGTCCGTAAGCAGATCAAGGCCTGGGAGGCGGCGGGCGTCACGATGATGGTCGTCTCCGGGCGCAGTGCGGAGCAGGTCCGGGAGCTCGCCACGCTCGTCTAGACAGTTCTTGCTACATGTCAAGAACACGTTCTAGATTGACCGGATGACTGTGTCGCAGCACACCATCGCGGGCACCGTCCTCACCATGCCGGTGAGGATCCGCAAGGCAAATCAGCACATGGCGATGTTCTCGGTGGACGCCGACGCCGCCCAGCACCTGATCGACTACAGCGGCCTGCGGGTCTGCCGCTATCTGCCCGGGCGTGCGGTCGTGGTGCTGATGCTGATGCACTACATCGACGGTGACCTGGGCCAGTACTACGAGTTCGGCACCAGCGTCATGGTCAACCCGCCGGGGTCGCACGCGAGCGGGCCGGCCGCGTTGGGTTCGGCCGGCGCGTTCATCCATCACCTGCCCGTCGACCAGGCGTTCACCCTGGAGGCGGGGACGAAAATCTGGGGTTACCCGAAAGTCATGGCGGACTTCACGATTCGCGAGGGTCGTAAGTTCGGGTTCGACTGCACGGTCGATGGGCAACTGGTGATCGGCATGGACTTCCGTCCGGGCCTGCCGATCCGGTTGACCCCGCGTCAGCAGGCACAGCGCAGCTACTCCCACCGCGACGGAATCACCCGCGAGACCGCCTTCGAGCACACCCTGGACGGGGTTCGGACGCGGCTCGGGGGCGTGAGCGTCCGGCTGGGCGATCACCCGTACGCGAAGGAGCTTGCGTCGCTTGGTCTTCCGAAGCGCGCGATGTTGTCCAGCTCTGCTGACCAGGTTCAAATGACATTCGGCGATGCCCAGGAGATCTCATGACCGTTGTTGGACTACCGACCAAACCCGACGTCGACCTGACCGACGGCGCTTTCTACGCCGGCGATTCCCGGCCCATTTACCAGTGGATGCGCGAGAACGAGCCGGTCTTCCGGGACCGCAACGGGCTGGCCGCCGCCTCGACGTATCAGTCCGTCATCGAGGCCGAGCGCAACCCCGAGCTGTTCTCGAATGCCGGTGGCATCCGACCCGACCAGCCGGGCGTCGAGATGATGATCGAAATGGACGACCCGCAACATCTGTTGCGCCGCAAGCTCGTCAACTACGGGTTCACCCGCAAGCGGGTCAAGAACCTGGAGGCCTCGATCACCTCGTTGTGCGACACGCTGATCGACGCGGTATGCGAACGCGGCGAATGTGACTTCGTCTGGGACCTGGCCGCGCCGCTGCCGATGGCGGTCATCGGCGACATGCTCGGGGTGCGCCCCGAGGAACGCGCGATGTTCCTCAAGTGGTCCGACGACCTGGTCAGTTCCTTGAGCAGCACCGCGGCCGAGGCCGACGTCCAGGTCACGATGGAGGCCTTCGCCACCTACAGCCAGTACATGATGGGCATGATCGAGGAGCGCAAGAAGGAAGCGACCGACGACCTGGTCAGCGTGCTCGTGCACGCGGAGGTCGAGGGTGCGCGGCTCGAAGACCACCAGATCGTCACCGAGGTGCTGCTGCTGCTGATCGGCGGCGACGAGACCACCCGGCACACGCTGTCCGGCGGCACCCGTCAACTGCTGTTGCACCCCGATCAGCACAAGCGCCTGGCGGGGGATTTGAGCTTGTTGCCCAACGCGATTGAAGAGATGCTGCGCTGGACCGCGCCGGTGAAGAACATGGCCCGCACGATCACCGCTGACACCGAGTTCCACGGGACTGCCCTGCGCAAGGGCGAAAAGATGATCCTGCTGTTCGAGTCGGCGAACTTCGACGAGAAGGTCTTCGATTCTCCGGAGAGCTTCAACATCGAGCGCTACCCGAACAACCACCTCGCGTTCGGCTTCGGCACGCACTTCTGTCTTGGCAACCAGCTCGCCCGGCTCGAGCTGTCGATCATGCAGACCCGGCTGCTGCAGCGCCTGCCCGACATGCGGCTGGCATCTCCCGACGCGCAGCTGCCGTTGCGTCCGGCGAACTTCGTGTCCGGCCTGGAGCAGATGCCGGTCACCTTCACCCCGAGCGCGCCGCTTTCGTAGCCCGTTAGCTCCGAGCGTAAGCGCACTGCGAAAAATCACACCAGATTTCGCGGTGCGCTTACGCTCGCGAAGTTGTGGGCGCCGATCGTCAGCGGTTCTGGAAGTTGGGCTTGCGCTTTTCGGCGAACGCCCGCGGGCCTTCCTTTGCGTCGTCGGACAAGAACACCTTGATACCGATCTGGGTGTCGATCTTGAACGCGTCGTTCTCGTGCATGCCCTCGGTCTCGCGGATGGCCCGCAGGATCGCCTGCACGGCCAGCGGGCCGTTGTTCTCGATCAGCTCGGCGATCTCGAGCGCCTTGGTCAGCGCCTGGCCGTCCGGCACCAGGTGCCCGATCAAGCCGATCTCCTTGGCTTCGGCGGCGGTGATGTGCCGACCGGTCAGCAGTAGGTCACAGGCCACGGTGTACGGGATCTGGCGCACCAACCGGACGGCCGAGCCGCCCATCGGGTACAGGCTCCACTTGGCCTCGGAGATGCCGAACTTGGCGCTCTCACCCGCGATGCGGATGTCGGTGCCCTGCAGGATCTCGGTGCCACCGGCGATCGCGGGACCTTCGACGGCCGCGATCAGCGGTTTGGTCAGCCGACGACCCTTGAGGAGGGCGTCGATGCGTGACGGATCGTAGCTGCCGTCTTTGAACGACTCGCCCGGCGGCTTTTTGGTTGCTGCTTTGAGATCCATGCCGGCGCAGAAGTAGCCACCGGCCCCGGTCAGGATGCAGCACCGGATGTCGTCGTCGTTGTCGACGCGGTCCCAGGCCTGCACCATGATTTCCATCATTTCGGTGCTCAGCGCGTTGCGGGCGTGCGGTCGGTTCAGGGTGACGATGAGTGTGTGACCGCGCTGCTCAACGATCGCATCGGGTCCCGTTGGTTCGTTTGCTGGCGCTTGACCTGTATCCGGGGCCACGGCTACCGCCTTTCCCTCCACATCGAGTACGAACTTGTCAAGAAATGTAACACGTTCTAATTTGGTGGCCGTGGCCCTGAATATTGCCGATCTTGCCGAGCACGCCATCGACGCCGTGCCTGACCGTGTAGCCCTCATCTGCGGCGATGAGCAGCTGACCTACGCCGAGCTGGAGGAGAAGGCCAACCGCCTGGCGCACTACCTGATCGAGCAGGGTGTGAAGAAGGACGACAAGGTCGGGTTGTACTGCCGCAACCGCATCGAGATCGTCATCGCGATGCTCGGCATCATCAAGGCCGGCGCCATCCTGGTGAACGTCAACTACCGCTACGTCGAGGGCGAGCTTCGCTACCTGTTCGACAACTCCGACATGGTCGCGCTGGTTCACGAGCGCCAGTACTCCGACCGGGTGGCCAACGTGCTGCCCGAGACCCCGAACGTCAAGACGATCCTGGTCGTCGAGGACGGCTCGGACCTTCCAGACAACGCTTTCACCCGCTACGGCGGCGTCGAGTTCTACTCCGCGATCGCCAACAGCTCACCCGAGCGCGACTTCGGCGAACGCAGCGCCGACGACATCTACCTGCTCTACACCGGCGGCACCACCGGATTCCCGAAGGGTGTGATGTGGCGCCATGAGGACATCTACCGCGTGCTGTTCGGTGGAACCGACTTCGCCACAGGCGAATTCATCTCCGACGAGTACGACCTGGCCAAGGCCGCCGCGGCCAACCCGCCGATGGTCCGCCACCCGATTCCGCCGATGATCCACGGCGCCACCCAGTCGGCGACCTGGATGTCGATCTTCTCGGGTCAAACCACCGTGCTGGCACCGGAATTCAATGCCGACGAAGTTTGGCGCACGATTCACGACCACAAGGTCAACCTGCTGTTCTTCACCGGCGACGCGATGGCGCGGCCGCTGCTGGACGCGTTGCTGGCACACCAGGACAAGGGCAACGAGTACGACCTGTCCTCGCTGTTCCTGCTCGCCTCCACCGCCGCGCTGTTCTCGCCGAGCATCAAGGAGAAGTTCCTCGAGCTGCTGCCCAACCGGGTCATCACCGACTCGATCGGCTCCTCGGAGACCGGCTTCGGCGGCACCAGCGTGGTCGCCAAGGACGCCCCGCACAGCGGCGGCCCGCGCGTCACGATCGACCACCGCACCGTCGTGCTCGACGACGACGGCAACGAGGTCCAGCCGGGTTCCGGAGTCCGTGGATTCATCGCCAAGAAGGGCAACATTCCCGTCGGCTATTACAAGGACGAGAAGAAGACCGCCGAGACGTTCAAGACGATCAACGGTGTCCGTTACGCCATCCCCGGTGACTACGCGACCGTCGAGGAGGACGGCACGGTCACGATGCTGGGCCGCGGCTCGGTGTCGATCAACAGCGGTGGCGAGAAGATCTACCCCGAAGAGGTCGAAGCCGCGCTGAAGGGACATCCCGACGTCTTCGACGCGCTGGTGGTCGGCGTGCCCGACCCCCGCTACGGTCAGCACGTCGCCGCCGTCGTGCAGGCGCGGCCCGGGACCCGTCCGGCGCTGTCCGAACTGGATAGCTTCGTGCGTTCCGAGATCGCGGGATACAAAGTGCCACGCAGTCTTTGGCTCGTCGACGAGGTGAAGCGTTCACCGGCCGGCAAGCCGGATTACCGCTGGGCCAAGGAACAGACGGAGGCGCGTCCGGCCGACGACGTGCACGCCGCCCACGCGACGACCGCCTGACGCCCTGACCGACTTCGTCAAACAGCACGCCGGCGCACCTTCGGGGTACTTCGCCTGGGAAGCCGCGGGACTGCGATGGCTTGCGGCGGTCGACGGCGGTGTGCCCTGCGCGCCGATCGTGTCGGTTGACGCGACGAGCCTGACCCTGCGGCGCCTCGAATCGGTGCGCCCCGATCCGGTGGCGGCGCATACCTTCGGCAGCCGATTGGCCGTCACGCACGACGCGGGTGCTCCGGCGTTCGGCGCCGGTCCCGACGGTTGGGACGGGCCGGGCTTCTTCGGGCCTGTAAGGCCCCCGTCGCGGCCATTGCCGATGCCGCTGCGCCGCCATCAAAGCTGGGGCGACTTCTACGCCGAAGAGCGGTTGGCTCCGATGCTCGAGCTCGCCGCGCGCGGCCTCGACGCGTCGACCCGGGCCGCGATCGAGGCCGTGATACGACGTTGCCGGGCAACCGATTTCGACGACGACGACGACCGGCCTGCCCGCCTGCACGGCGACCTGTGGGGCGGCAACGTGATGTGGACTCCAGGGGGCGTGGTCCTGATCGACCCGGCCGCGCACGCCGGGCACCGCGAGAGCGACCTGGCGATGCTCGCGCTATTCGGCTGTCCGCACTACGACGCCGTCATCGCGGGGTATCAGCAGGTGCGACCGCTGCAACCGGGTTGGCGCGAGCGCGCCGGCCTGCATCAGCTTTACCCGCTGCTGGCTCATGTCGTGTTGTTCGGGGGCGGGTACGCCCAGCGCACCCACGCTTGTGCCCGCGCCGCGTTACAAGTCTGAGAGGACGTGCGCTAGCTGGCGATCTTCGCGGTCTGGGCCTCGGACAGTTTCTGGACCGAATCCGGCAGTGGCCGAAGGTAAATGTGCACCGAGTCCAGGAAGTTGGGTTTGTTGCCGTCGGTGATTACCCAGTGCAGGAAGGCCTGCACGGTCTGTGCCACCGCAGGGTCCTTCTGTTTGGCGTAGACGATCGCGTACTCGTAGTTGGCGATCGGGTAACCGTCCGGGGCGGGCCCGTTGACCAGTGAGATCACCTGGTTGGCGGGAACTTGCGAGGCGGAGCCGGTCGCTGCCGCCTGAATACTTTCAGGCGCGGGCGGCACGTAATTCCCCGCTGCGTTGGCCAGTTGGGCTTCGCCCAGTCCCCTCTGACTGGCCTGCTCGTGGTAGCTGCTGGCGAGGTAGGCGATGCAGCCCGGATTTTCGGCGCAGCCGGTCACCATGCCCGCCATGCCGGGAGCACCGGTCTCACCGAGCGCGCCCGGGACCGCGGGAAAGTCGACGGCGGTGCCGAAACCGGTGGACTTGCCCCAGCCGTCGGGGTCTTGCTTGGACAGGTACTCGGTGAACAGGAAGGTGTCGCTGGTCCCCGGATCCGAACGGTGCAGTGGAACCACGCGAATCGCCGGCAAACTCACCCCCGGGTTCAGGACCGCGATTTGCGGGTCATTCCAGGTTCTGATGGTGCCCTGGTACATGGCCGCCAGCACTTTGCCGTTCAGCTTCAGGTGGTCGGTGACGCCGGGCAGGTTGTAGTGGACGTACACGGCGGAAACGGCCAGCGCAATGTTCATCAGCCCTGGATGGGCCGCCATGTCGGCCTCGGACAGGTGGACGCCGGAGGCGCCGAGGTTGACCGCTCCGGCCGCGGCCTGCGAGATGCCGACTGCGGCCGGCGCGCGGCTGATATTTATCGTGACGTTGAGGTACTTGAAGTGATAAGCGGCCACCCACGCATCGAGCAGCGGGTAGAGGTCCTTGGAGCCGGTCTCCGACAGCGTCACGTTTGACGTTGGTGGGGCGGTGGCGATGGTGACGGCGGCGCTGGCGGTCGACGACGCGCCCGACGAGTGTGAACCGCAGGCAGCGGTGATCAACAGCAGCGGAATGACCGCGCCTAGCGCGAGCAAACGAATGTTCATCGGCCCTCGTCGAGTTTCCGTCGTCCCTGGCAGCCACCGGGAAGCCTGCGAACACTATTGCAGTTCCACACATGTTCTACAGCGGTTCCAATCGAGGCTGCTTGCCTGACCATCCGCTTGCCCTATGTGGCCGGTACGGGCCGTACAGTCGAATCGCGATGACGATCGATGTGTGGATGCAGCACCCCACTGCGCGGTTCCTGCGCAGCGACATGCTGGCGTCCTTGCGCCGCTGGACGGGTGGCGCCATGCCGGACGCCGATATCCCGATCGACGTCACCGTCGCGGCGATGGACGCGGCCGACGTCGGCTTCGGGCTGCTCAGCGCGTGGTATGGACCCCACGGTCAGGACCTGGTCTCCAACGACGAGGTCGCCGAGTGGGTTCGGTTGCACCCGAACCGGTTTGCCGGTCTGGCGACCGTGGATCTGGATCGCCCGATGCAGGCGGTCCGTGAGCTACGGCGCCGGATCGCCGAAGGATTTGCCGGGCTGCGGTTGGTGCCCTGGCTGTGGAACGCGCCGCCCACCGATCGCCGTTACTACCCGCTGTTCGCCGAGTGCGTGGAGGTCGGCGTGCCGTTCTGCACGCAAGTCGGCCACACCGGACCACTGCGCCCCTCGGAGACCGGGCGCCCGATTCCCTACATCGACCAGGTGGCGCTGGATTTTCCCGAGCTGGTGATCGTGTGCGGACATGTCGGCTATCCGTGGACCGAGGAGATGGTGGCCGTCGCGCGCAAGCATGAGAATGTCTACATCGATACGTCCGCGTACACCATTGAGCGGCTGCCGGAAGAACTGATCCGGTTCATGAAAACCGGTACCGGACAACGCAAAGTCCTGTTCGGCACCAACTACCCGATGATCACGCACACGCACGCCTTGGCCGGGCTCGACGGGCTGGGGCTTCCCGACGCGGCCCGCCACGACTTTCTGCACGGCAATGCCGAACGCATATTCAAACTGGAGGCAAGCAGGTGAACGGTGCGCAGGCTCTGATCAACACCCTGGTCGACGGCGGCGTGGACGTGTGCTTCGCCAATCCCGGTACCTCGGAGATGCACTTCGTGGCCGCACTGGACACCGTTCCCCAAATGCGGGGCGTGCTGGCCCTTTTCGAGGGCGTCGCGACGGGCGCGGCCGATGGCTATGCCCGCATCGCCGAGCGGCCGGCGGCAGTGTTGCTGCATCTGGGGCCAGGCTTGGGCAATGGCCTGGCCAACCTGCACAACGCGCGCCGGGCGCATGTGCCGATGGTGGTCGTCGTCGGAGACCACGCCACCTATCACAAAAAGTTCGACGCCCCACTGGAATCCGATATCGACGCGCTCGCGGGCAGTGTCTCGGGATGGGTGCGCCGCACGGCCACCGCCGCCGATGTGGCGCTCGACGCCGCCGAGGCGATCGCGGCGAGTCGGTCCCGTTCGCAGATCTCCACGCTGATCCTGCCCGCCGACGCGTCCTGGTCGGATGGCGCCCAGCCCGCCGCAGCACCGTCCGCGCGGCCGGCGAGTGCGGACCCGCTGCTGGCGCCCGCGGTCGCGCAGGTCCTGCGATCGGGGGAACCGGCGGTGATCATGGTGGGCGGTGACGCGACCCGCGGCCCCGGGCTGGCCGCCGCCGCGCGGATCGCGCAGGCAACCGGGACTCGCTGGCTTTGCGAGACGTTTCCGACGCGCCTGGAACGAGGCGCCGGCGTTCCCGCCGTCGAGCGGTTGGCGTATTTCGCCGAGGCCGCCGCGGCCCAACTGGACGGCGCCAAGCATCTGATCCTGGCCGGTGCCAAATCTCCGGTGTCGTTCTTCGCCTACCCGAACATGCCCAGCGACCTGGTACCGGCGGGTTGCGAGGTGCACGTGCTCGCCGACTACCTCGGTGCGGCCGATGCGCTGATCGCGCTGGCCGACGAGATCGCACCCGGCACGGTCGCGCCCCTGGCCGCCGCGTCGCGCCCGCGGCTGCCGACCGGCGCGTTGACCTCGGCGTCGGCGGCCGACGTGATCGGCGCGCTGCTGCCCGAACGGGCGATCGTCGTCGACGAGTCGAACACCTCGGGCCTGATGCTGGCGCAGGCCACTGCCGGGGCGCCGGCGCACGATTGGCTGACGCTGACCGGCGGGGCGATCGGCTACGGCATCCCCGCCGCGGTCGGCGCCGCGGTGGCCGCCCCGGACCGGCCGGTGCTGTGCCTGGAGTCCGACGGGTCGGCGATGTACACGATCGCCGGGCTGTGGACGCAGGCGCGCGAGAACCTCAACGTGACCACCGTGCTGTACGACAACAGCGCCTACGACATCTTGCGGATTGAGCTGCAGCGCGTCGGTGCCGGTTCTGCCCCCGGTCCCAAGGCCCTTGATCTGCTTGATTTATCACGTCCCACAATGGATTTCGTCAAGATCTCCGAGGGCATGGGGGTACCGGCCCGCCGGGTGGACACCGCCGAGGAGTTCGCCGACGCGTTGCGCGAAGCCCTGGCCGAACCGGGGCCGCATCTGATCGACGCGGTGGTGCCTTCGATCACGGGTTGACGCCCCATGATTGGGCCGCATCCGTCAATAACGGGCCAGCACGGGAAGCCGGCTGACGAGCCAGTCCGTCAACGTGTTGACGACCTCGACTCCGGTTTCAAATCCGCCATCGTGGACTTCGGCCGCCACTGCCACGCCCCATTCCCCCGAAGGCGTGGGCAGGATCCCGAATTGCCGTACCAGGTACTCGCCATCGGTGCCCGGGCCCCAACCACCTTTAGCCGCAGCACCATTGGCGGCCAGGCCCCATCGGTGGTCGGGCGTGAGGTCTCCCATCAGCTCGATCACATCCGCCGCGCCCGGTACCGACGGCAACTCCGCGGCAAATCGCGCCTGCCGCTGCAGCGTCCACTGCGTCTGGCCGAATGCGGTGTAGCCGCGTCGAAGTCGCCGCGATTCGACCACCGTCGCGGTGTCGCCACCTTCGGCGACGACGCCCTGTACCTTGCGGGCCGCGTCCACCGGTTCGCCCAGCAGCGACCACAACTGTTCGGATGCGCGATTGTCGGATTCGGTGATGGCCTTGACCGCCGGCTCGCGGGCGTTGAGCCAATCGCTGCGCAACGCCGCGATCGCCAACGGCACTTTGATCGTCGACCTGGCGACGCCCGACCACCACCTGCCCAGTGAATAAGTCCGGTCCGGACGCGCGATCGCCACACCGATGTTGGCCGGTACCGCGTCGGAGAGCTGTTCAAAACTCGCTTCCAGCGCGAGTTCCAGAGGCCGGGACGTCATAGGGCTATCGGGGTATCGGCCATACCCGATCATGACAGTCGACACCTTCGGCCGCCAACTGGCGTTTGAGCACCTTGAAAGTCACCGTCCGCGGCAGCTCCGCGCTGATCCGGACGTACGACGGCCATTGTTTGGGCCCCAGATCGGGCTGCTCGGCCAGGAACGCCCGAAACTTCTCGGCGTCGAACTCGCTGCCCGGTGCCATCACCAAAGCGGCCATCACCTGGTCACCGACCACCGGGTCGGGGATCGCATAGACGGCGACCTCGGCCGCGTCGGGGTATCGCGACAGAACCCGTTCGATCGGTGCCGCACCGAGGTTCTCGCCGTCGACCCGCATCCAATCACCAAGGCGCCCAGCGAAGTACGCGAATCCGTCCTCGTCGCGATAGGCGAGGTCACCACTGTGATAGATGCCGCCGGCCATTCGCTCGGCCTCGGCGGCAGCGTCATTGTAGTAACCCTCGAAACGGCCCGGCCCGCTGGTGTTCACCAACTCGCCGACGACTCCGGCCGGGCAGGACTTGCCGGTCTCGGGGTCGACGATGTCCAGCCCCTCGGTCAGCGGTCCCAAGGCGCCCGGCGGCGTGTCGGGTGTGCGGGCGATCGCGACTCCACCTTCGGTCGAGCCGAACCCGTCCTGCACCTTGCAGCCGAATCTGCGTGCGAATCGTTCGATGTCGGTGGGCACGCCCTCGTTGCCGTACACCACCCGCAGCGGATTGTCCGCGTCGTCGGGTTGCTCCGGCTGGGCCAGCACATAGGACAGCGGCTTACCGACGTAGTTGGCGTAGGTCGCCCCGTAGCGGCGGACGTCGACCATAAAGTTCGATGCAGAGAACTTGCGCCGCAACGCCATTGAGCCCCGGCACGCCGCAGCCACCGCCCAGCCGACCAGAACCGCGTTGGAATGGAACAACGGCATCGACACATAGCAGACGTCGACACGGCCGAGGTCGAACCGTTGTGTCATTGTCGTTCCGGCGATCGCGACCTTGCCATGGCTGCACTTCACCGCCTTGGGCTCCCCGCTGGTGCCCGAGGTGAAGATCAGCATGAAGAGGTCTTCGGCCGACGCTGACTGGAAACTCAACTCGGCATCACGATGTGCGTCGACTTCGGCCACCCACTGCGCCGAATCGACGTTCAGGTGATCGATGTCATCCAGTGTCGCAGCGGATTTCGAGTCGGCGAGGACCAGCTGGCAGTCGGCCCGGCTGATATCGCGGGCCAGTGCCTCGCCGCGGCGCACCGAGTTGAGTCCGACCGGCACGATCCCCGACGTGCCGGCCGCCGTCAACATCGCCGAGAAGAACGGCGTGTTCTCCAGCAGTACGCCGACGTGCGGCGGCCGGTTGGGGTCGAGCCGCTCGCGCAGCGTCGCCGCGATCGCGGCACCGTGTCGCAGATGATCGCGCCAGCTGGTGAACGACTCCTCGAAGTAGATCCCCCGGTCGTCGATCTCAGCCAGCGGCTCCAGCAGCTTGGTGACCGTCGGGTCGGCCGGAATCACGAAGCTAGGCAGGAGTTTCCGCCAGCTCGCGACCGATGCGGCGCAGCTGCCCGGTGGCACCGCCCAACGCGAACTCCGCCTCTTTGGCGGCCAGGAAGTAGCGGTGTGCGGGGTGATCGGTGTCGACGCCCACGCCACCGTGCACGTGCACGATGGTGTGCGCGACGCGGTGTCCGGCGTCGGCGGCCCAGAACGCGGCGCTGGCCACGTCGATCTCGGCGGGGATGTCCTCGGAGACCTTCCACGCCGCCTGGGTGAGCGTCAGCCGCAGCCCCTTGACGTCGATGTAACCGTCGGCCAGTCGTTGTGACACCGCTTGGAAGCTGCCGATCGGACGGTCGAATTGCTCGCGCTCGCGGGCGTATTCGGCCGTCATCTGCAAACCGCGATCGAGCACCCCGAGCTGATAGGCGCTGCGGCCCAGGGTCCCCAGCGTGCCGAGCCAGGCGACGACTTCGCTTCCGCCGACCTTGCGGGCCTCGTCCACCGCTACGCCGTCCAGCGCGAGATGCCCGACACTGTTCTTCCCGGTGGTCGCCAGCGTGGTCACCTTGACGCCCTCGTCTTCGGCGCTGACCAGGAAAACGGCTGTGCCGGAATCGGTTTCGGCCGGAACAAGGAAGGCATCCGCAACGGGGCCGAAGAAGACCTGGGTGCGCGTCCCGGTCAGCTGGTAACCGTCACCGGCGCGGGTGGCCCGCACGGGGCCCTCACCCATCTCGCCGTCCAGGGCGGGCGTCAGGATCTTCTCTCCCTTGACGGCGGGTACTCCCCAGGTCTGCTGCAGATCCTCGGAGCCGAAGCGTGCCAGCACTCCGGCGCCCAGCATCACCGATTCCAGGTACGGCACGGCGGCCAACTGGCGACCGAGGGCAACCAGGATCGCGACCTGTTCGAGCGCACCGAAACCGTCGCCGCCCAGCGCCGACGCCGACGCACTGGTGAGAATGTCGGCCTCGATCAGCTTCTGCCACAGGCCGCGGTCGAACCGTTGATCGAGCCCGTCGAGCTCGCGCTGATGCTCCGGTGTGCACACCGAGTCCACGATCGTGTCGACCAGGCCGCCGAGGTCAGTCGCCGCTTCGGTTGTCGTGAAATCCATTCCGATGCCGTCCTTGTCGATGCTTAGCGGTTTCGAGGCAGCCCGAGGGCGACCATGCCGATGATGTCGCGCTGCACCTCGTTGGTGCCGCCGCCGAAGGTGAGGATCAGGCATGCGCGGTGCATCCGCTCGACCCGGCCGCGCAACAGCGCACCCGGCGAGTCCTGGCGCACCGTCGCCGCGGTGCCCAGCACCTCCATCAGCAGCCGGTAGGCCTCGGTGGCCAGCTCGGTGCCGTACACCTTCGCCGCCGACGCGTCCGCGGGGCCCAGGTCGTGCCCCTGCGCCCCCCCTGCTTCAGAGGCCAGTTCCCAGTTGATCAACTTGAGCACCTCGGCCTTGGCGTGCACTCGCGCCAGGTTCAGCTGGACCCACTCGGAGTCGATCAGCCTGGCCCCGCCGTCGTCCTTGGTGTTTTGCGCCCATTCGCGAACCTCGCGCAGGGCCAGGAAGATCGGTTGCGGCGAGACCAGGGCGACTCGCTCGTGGTTGAGCTGGTTGGTCACCAGCTTCCAGCCGCCGTTCTCCTCGCCGATCAGGTTGGTCACCGGGACGCGCACGTCCGAGTAATAGGTGGCGCTGGTGTCCACCCCGGCCATCGTGTGCACGGGAGTCCAGGAGAAGCCCTCGGCGGTCGTCGGCACCGCCAGCATCGAAATGCCGCGGTGCTTCTTGGCTTCGGGGTTGGTGCGCACCGCCAGCCAGACCCAGTCGGCGTAGGCGATCAGGCTGGTCCACATCTTTTGGCCGTTGATCACGTAGTCGTCGCCGTCGCGGACCGCCGTGGTGC
This sequence comes from Mycobacterium sp. NGS40, assembly GCF_059812735.1. Classification (NCBI taxonomy): domain Bacteria; kingdom Bacillati; phylum Actinomycetota; class Actinomycetes; order Mycobacteriales; family Mycobacteriaceae; genus Mycobacterium; species Mycobacterium sp. NGS40. Next base: position 62,582 of record NZ_JCALDG010000011.1, on the reverse strand, counting down.
GCAGGTTCGCCAGGTCGGTGCCGGCGCCGGGCTCGGAGTAACCGATCGAGAAGTGCAGTTCTCCGGCGGCGATCTTGGGCAGGAAGAATTTCTTCTGCTCTTCGGTGCCGAACGCCATGATCGTGGGTGCCACGCTGTTGATCGTCAGGAACGGCACCGGCACGCCGGCGATCGCGGCTTCGTCGGTGAAGATCAGCGAGTCCATCGGGGACCGGTCCTGGCCGCCGTACTCCTTGGGCCAGTTCAGGGTGAGCCACCCATCCTTGCCCATCTGCGCAACGGTGTCGCGATACGCGTTGCCCGTTCCGACCTCGCCCTGGGTCGAGTGCAGCGCCTCGCGGCGTTCCGGCGTCATGAGCGCGGTGAAGTACGACCGCAGCTCGCGACGCAGCTCCTCCTGTTCAGGGGTGTAACTGATGCGCATTCCAGCCGTCCTTTTGGTTGAACGTGACAAGCGGCTACTCGACCAACGGCGACCCGTTCGTCTTCCCGGTTGTAACACGTTCTAGTCTGGGAATCCAGCGACCGTTTCCTCAGACGCACGTGAGCCCTATGGTGGAGCTACATTCTGATGGGACACAGGACGAGATCCGGGCCAGCTTCAAGGAGGATGCCGTGCGGGTGATCGTGGATCGTGACCGGTGCGAGGGCAACGCGGTGTGCTTGGGAATCGCACCAGATGTCTTCGACCTCGATGATGAGGACTACGCCGTCGTAAAGCTCGATCCGATTCCGTCCGACCAAGAAAATCTCGCCGAGCAGGCGATCGCCGAGTGCCCGCGCGCGGCGTTGCTGCGCGAAGACTAGCGGCGAGAGACCCCGAAACTAGAGGTATTCATAAATTGACTAGCAGCACGAACGCGACCGATCTATCCGGGAAGGTCGCGGTGGTGACCGGTGCGGCCGCGGGACTCGGGCGCGCCGAAGCGCTTGGTCTGGCCCGCCTCGGCGCCACCGTCGTCGTCAACGACATCGCCGCCGCCCTGGATGCCTCGGACGTGATCGACGAGATCGGCGCCGCCGGTTCCAAGGCCGTCGCGGTGACCGGTGACATCAGCCAGCGCTCGACGGCCGACGAGCTGGTGTCGTGCGCCGACGGCCTGGGCGGACTCGACATCGTGGTCAACAATGCCGGCATCACCCGCGACCGGATGCTGTTCAACATGTCCGACGAGGAATGGGACCAGGTCATCGCGGTGCACCTGCGTGGGCACTTCCTGCTCACCCGCAACGCCGCGACCTACTGGCGCAGCCGGGCCAAGGACGCCGGCGGATCGATCTTCGGCCGGATCGTCAACACCGCCTCCGAGGCCGGACTGGTGGGTCCGGTCGGGCAAGCCAACTACGGCGCCGCCAAGGCCGGCATCATCTCGCTCACCCTGACCGCGGCCCGGGCGCTGGGCCGTTACGGGGTGTGTGCCAACGCGATCTGCCCACGCGCGCGCACCGCGATGACGGCGGACGTGTTCGGCAGCGCACCGGATATAGAGGACGGCGGCGTCGACCCGCTGTCGCCCGATCACGTGGTGAACCTGGTGCAGTTCCTAGCGTCTCCCGCGGCCGCCGAGGTTAACGGTCAGGTGTTCATCGTTTATGGACCTCAAGTGACATTGGTCTCAGCTCCGACGGCGGAGCACCGATTCATCGCGGACGGCGCCGCGTGGGACTCGGACTACCTCAGCAGCACTTTGCGCGACTACTTTGCTGGTCGGGATCCAGAACGTAACTTTGCCGCGACCGCATTAATGGAACAATAGCGACGCGAAGCTGTTTCTCCGGGCGAAATCAGCTAGTAGAACGTGTGTCAGATTGGCACTGACTTAAGGCCGCTGACCAGGACAAATTAGCGGTTTAGACAGAGATAACCTGTTCATTGACACCGTGAACTTTCTCTGAGTTAATATGATCCGGCTCACACGGAGCCGGCTGCGAGTAAAGACAACGCAAAGGCGAAGCACAGGCTTCGCCGTGAGCAGCAAAGGGGGGCTACCGGGTTGATCGAACAGCTTGCGGTTCCCGCCCGTGCTGTCGGCGGGTTTTTCGAGATGATGATCGATACGGCCCGTGCCTCTTTCCGACGACCGTTTCAAGGCCGCGAGTTTCTGGATCAGACGTGGATGATCGCGCGGGTGTCGTTGGTCCCGACTCTGTTGGTCTCGATCCCGTTCACGGTCCTGGTCGCATTCACCCTCAATATCCTGCTTCGCGAGATCGGCGCGGCCGATTTGTCCGGCGCCGGAACGGCGTTCGGCACCATCACCCAGTTGGGCCCGGTGGTGACCGTGCTCGTTGTCGCCGGGGCGGGCGCCACCGCGATCTGTGCCGACCTCGGTGCCCGCACCATCCGCGAAGAAATCGACGCGATGCGGGTGCTCGGCATCGACCCGATCCACCGGCTGGTGGTGCCCCGCGTTCTGGCTTCTACCGTTGTCGCACTGTTGCTTAACGGTTTGGTGTGCGCGATCGGCTTGTCCGGTGGGTACGTTTTCTCCGTGTTTCTCCAGGGGGTGAATCCAGGCGCGTTCATCAACGGGTTGACCGTGTTGACCGGTCTGCGCGAGTTGGTGCTCGCCGAAGTCAAGGCGCTGTTGTTCGGTGTGATGGCCGGTCTGGTCGGCTGCTACCGCGGCCTCACCGTCAAGGGTGGGCCGAAGGGCGTCGGCAACGCGGTCAACGAAACCGTCGTCTACGCGTTCATCTGTCTGTTCGTCATCAACGTCGTGATGACGGCCATCGGCGTGCGGTTCTCGACCAAATGACGAGGCGAGTGATCACGCGATGAGTTACGACGTCACTTACCGGTTCCGCCGCGTGTTCTCCCGGCTGCAGGGGCCGGTCGACGACTTCGGCGAGCAGGCGCTCTTCTACGGCCAAACCGTGCGCTACGTCCCCAACGCGCTGACCCGGTACCGCAAGGAGACGATCCGGCTGGTCGCGGAGATGACCCTGGGGGCCGGCGCGCTGGTGATGATCGGCGGCACGGTCGGCGTCGCGGCGTTCCTGACGCTGGCCTCCGGAGGGGTCATCGCCGTCCAGGGTTACTCGTCGCTGGGCAACATCGGTATCGAGGCATTGACCGGCTTCCTCTCGGCGTTCCTGAACGTGCGCGTGGTCGCACCGGTCATTGCCGGCATCGCGCTGGCCGCCACGATTGGTGCCGGTGCCACCGCCCAACTGGGCGCGATGCGGGTCTCGGAGGAGATCGACGCCGTCGAATGCATGGCGGTGCACTCGGTGTCCTACCTGGTGTCGACGCGACTGATCGCCGGCCTGGTCGCGATCGTGCCGCTGTATTCGCTCTCGGTGCTCGCCGCGTTTTTCGCCGCCCGGTTCACCACGGTTTTCATCAACGGGCAGTCGGCGGGTCTCTACGACCACTACTTCAATACATTCCTCATCCCCTCGGACCTCCTTTGGTCGTTCCTGCAGGCCATCGTGATGTCCATTGCGGTGATGCTGGTCCATACCTATTACGGCTACAACGCCAGTGGCGGGCCGGTGGGAGTGGGCATCGCGGTCGGTCAGGCGGTGCGGACCTCGCTGATCGTCGTTGTCGTCATTACTTTGTTCATCTCGCTGGCTGTTTACGGCGCGTCCGGTAACTTCAACCTCTCGGGGTAAGGGGACCGCTTAAACACATGTCGGATACCGGATCGCGACGCACACATGTTCGGCTGGCAGCGGCGCTGCTGGCCAGTTTGTTGGTGGCGTTTTCGGTGCTGACGTACCTCTCGTACACAGCGGCTTTCGCCTCCGTCGACACGGTCACCGTCGCGGCGCCACGTGCTGGTCTGGTGATGGACAAGGGCGCCAAGGTCAAGTACCGCGGCATCCAGATCGGCAAGGTCACCGACATCAGCTACGGGGGTGAGCAGGCACGCCTGACGCTGGCGATCAACAGCGACGACCTGCATTTCATCCCCTCCAACGCGCCGGTGCATATCGCGGGTAATACGATCTTCGGCGCCAAGTCGGTGGAATTCGTGCCGCCCCAGGCTCCTTCGCCGACATCGCTGCGTCCCAACGCACACGTCGAGGCCTCCGCGGTGCAACTGGAAGTCAACACGCTGTTTCAGTCGCTGATGGATCTGCTGCACAAGGTCGACCCGGTTGAATTGAACGGGACGCTCAGCGCTTTCGCCGAAGGTTTGCGCGGTCATGGTGACGACTTGGGTGCGCTGCTCTCGGGCGTGAATACCCTGGCACAGCAAACGAATCCGAAGTTGCCCGCGCTGCAGGAGGACTTCCGCAAGGCCGCGATCGTCACAGGTGTGTACGCCGACGCCGCCCCGGACCTGAACACGATCTTCGACAACCTGCCCACCATCAACAGGACCGTCGTCGACCAGCAGAAGAATCTCAACGACACCCTGCTGGCCACGATCGGCCTGTCCAACAACGCTTACGAGACGTTGCAGCCGGCCGAGAAGGACCTGATCGACACGATCAACAGGCTGCGGGCCCCACTCAAGGTGGCCTCGGACTACTCGCCCGAATTCGGTTGCCTGTTCGCGGGTATCGATCGGGGGCTCAAGGAGTTCGGCCCAATTCTGGGTGTCCGCAAGGCGGGCCTGTTCACCTCGTCGAGCTTCGTCCTGGGCGCGCCGGCTTACACGTACCCGGAGTCCCTGCCGATCGTCAACGCTTCGGGCGGACCCAACTGCCGTGGGCTGCCTGACATTCCGAACAAGCAGAACGGCGGATCGTGGTATCGGGCGCCGTTCCTGGTCACCGATAACGCCAACATCCCGTACGAGCCGTTCACCGAACTGCAGTTCGACGCGCCCTCGACGCTGCAGTTCTTGTTCCACGGCTCGTTCGCCGAACGGGACGACTTCTGATGGCGGGGTCGGAAATGCCATCGCACCGGTCGATGGTGATCAAGGTCAGCATTTTCACGGTAGCGATGCTGCTGGTCGCCGCGGGTTTGGTGGTGGTCTTCGGCGACTTCCGGTTCGGCAACGAAAGCAGCTATCACGCAACGTTTATCGACGCGTCTCGACTGAAGGCCGGCCAAAAGGTTCGCATTTCCGGTGTACCCGTCGGTTCGGTGAACGGCGTCAAACTCAACCCGGACAACACCGTCGACGTGGCATTCGGCATCGACAGCCGCTACACGCTGTACTCGTCCACGCGCGCGGTGATCCGCTACGAAAACCTGGTCGGTGACCGTTTCCTCGAGATCACGTCGGGTCCGGGGGAGCTGCGCAAGCTGGCGCCGGGCGGCACGATCAACGCCCAACACACCCAGCCCGCACTGGATTTGGATGCGCTGCTGGGTGGACTGCGGCCGCTGCTCAAGGGTTTGGACGCCGACAAGGTCAACACGATCAGCGGCGCCGTCATCGAGTTGTTGCAGGGCCAGGGCGGGGCGTTGTCGAACGTGCTGGCCGACACCAGTGCTTTCTCGACGGCGCTGGGCCAGCGCGACCAACTCATCGGCGACACGATCACCAATCTGAACCAGGTGCTGGGCACCATCGATCAAAAGAGCGCGCAATTCTCGACCAGCGTCGACCAGCTGCAGCAATTGATCAGTGGGCTGGCCAAGAACAAGGACTCGATCGCCGGAGCCATTCCGCCGCTCGCGTCGACGACGACGGATCTCACTGAGCTGCTGAAGAATTCACGTCGGCCGCTGCAAGGCATCCTGGAAAACACCCGGCCGTTGGCCACCGAGATCGACAACCGCAAGGCCGAGGTCGACAACGACGTCGAGCAACTGGGCGAGGACTATCTGCGCCTGGCCGCACTCGGTGCCTATGGCTCGTTCTTCAACATCTACTTCTGCTCCGTGACGATCAAAATCAACGGACCGGCCGGTAGCGACATCCGCCTGCCCCTGGGTGGCCAGGTGGATCCCAGTCAAGGAAGGTGCGCATTTGTCAAGCAATGACAAGCGTGAACGTGATCCGTTGCGCACCGGGGTCTTCGGCGTGGTGCTGGTCCTGTGCGTGGTGTTGCTCGCGTTCGGTTACTCCAACTTGCCATTCTGGCCGCAGGGCCGGGTCTACGACGCCTATTTCAGTGACGCCGGCGGTATCTCGCCCGGCAACTCCGTGTACGTGTCGGGCTTCAAGGTGGGCAAGGTGCAGGCGGTCGGTCTGGCCGGCGACAGTGCGAAGGTGACGTTCTCCGTCGATCGCCACGTCGCGGTCGGTGACCAGTCACTGGCCGCGATCCGCACCGACACCATCCTGGGTGAGCGCTCCATTGCGGTGACTCCTGCCGGTCACGGCAAGGCCACCACGATTCCGCTGAGCCGCACGACGACGCCGTACACGCTGGCCGGTGCCCTCGAGGATCTGGGTCAAAATGCCAACAACCTGAACAAGCCGCAGTTCGAACAGGCGTTGAACGTTCTCACCGACACGCTGCACGGCGCCACCCCGGAACTGCGCGGCGCGCTGGACGGGGTGACCTCGTTGTCCCGCACCCTGAATCGCCGAGACGAGGCGCTGCAAAGCCTGCTTGCACATGCGAAGTCGGTGACAGCGGTGTTGTCCGACCGGGCCAATCAGGTCAACAAATTGGTCGACGACGGCAACGAGTTGTTCGCCGCGCTCGACGAGCGCCGCGCCGCCCTGGGGCAATTGATCTCGGGCATCAACGACGTCTCGGTCCAGATTTCCGGCTTCGTCGCCGACAACCGCAAGGAGTTCGGCCCCGCCCTGAGCAAGCTCAACGACGTGCTGAGCAACCTCAACGAGCGCCGCGACTACATCACCGAGGCCCTCAAGCGGTTGCCCACGTACGCCACCGAGCTCGGCGAGGTGGTCGGGTCCGGGCCCGGATTCAACGTCAACGTCTACGGCGTCATTCCGGCACCGCTGCTGGCCACGATGTTTGACTTCTTCTACCAGCCGGGCAAGCTGCCGGCCAGCCTCTCCGACTACCTGCGCGGGTTGATCCAGGAACGCTGGACCATCCGCCCGAAGTCGCCATGATGCCGGGATTGTCCTCATGAGGAGGATCGCCGGCAGCCGCGGGCTGCGCTACACCACCATCATCGCGCTGGTCGCGGTGCTGGTGGGTGGCGTGTATGTGCTTACCGCGAAGGCGAATAAACGCACCATCACCGGATACTTCACGTCCGCGGTCGGGTTGTATCCCGGAGATCAGGTACGGGTGCTCGGTGTGCCGATCGGCACGATCGACTCCATCGAGCCGCGGCCGTCGGACGTCAAAATCACGATGTCGGTGCCCAAGGACGTGAAGATCCCCAAGGACGCCAAGGCCGTCATCATGTCGCCGAATCTGGTGGCGGCCAGGTTCATTCAGCTCGCGCCGGCCTACACCGGTGGGGCGGTGCTACCCGACGGCGCCAGCATCGATCTGTCCCGCACCGCGGTTCCGGTGGAATGGGACGAGGTCAAAGAAGCCCTGACCCAATTGGCAGTCTCGTTGGGACCGACCGCCGGCTCGATGCAGGGGCCGTTGGGCGCGGCGATCAACCAGGCCGCGGACACGTTCGACGGCAAGGGCCAATCGTTCCACAGTGCGCTGCAGGAGCTTTCGCAAGTGGCTGGGCGACTGGGGGATTCGCGCAGTGACATCTTCGGCACGATCAAGAACCTGCAGGTGCTGGTCAACGCGCTGTCGGCGAGTAACGACCAGATCGTGCAGTTCGCCGGAAACGTCGCGTCGGTATCGCAGGTGCTCGCCGACAGCTCACGCCATCTGGACAACACGCTGGGCAACCTCAACCAGGCACTCACGGACATCCGCGGGTTCCTGCACCAGAACAACTCGACGCTGATCGATACGGTCAACCAGCTCAACGACTTCAGCAAGACATTGAGCGATCAGAGCGACAACATCGAACAGGTGCTGCACGTCGCCGGCCCCGGTATCGCCAACTTCTACAACATCTATGACCCGGCCCAGGGCACGCTGAACGGCCTGTTGTCGATTCCCGAGTTCGCCAACCCGGTGCAGTTCATCTGCGGTGGCTCCTTCGAGACGGCCGCCGGCCCGCGCGCACCCGACTATTACCGGCGTGCCGAGCTGTGCCGCGAACGGCTGGGACCGGTGCTGCGCCGGCTGGCGGTCAATTACCCGCCGGTCATGTTCCACCCGCTCAACACGATCACCGCGTACAAGGGTCAGATCATCTACGACACCCCGGCCACGGAAGCCAAGGCGCAGACCCCGATTCCGCAGCTGACCTGGATACCGGCTCAAGGTGTTCCGCCGCCGGCCGTCCAGAATCCGGCCGACTTGCAGGCCCTGCTGGTGCCGACCGCCCCGCAGGCTGGACCGGCGCCGGGTCCGGCCGGCGCGCCCTCGCCCGCTCCTGCTCCCGGTCCCGGCCCGGGATCCGCGTTCGGCCCCCTGCCGGGTCCTGCGCCGGGCCCCGCCGCAGGACTGCAAAATGCTCCGGGCGGCGGCGGATGAGACGAATCATGTTGCGCGGCAGCGCATTAGCGGCGGGCAGCGTATTGCTCGCCGGCTGCCAGTTCGGCGGGCTGAACTCGCTGTCGATGCCGGGCACCGCCGGTCACGGCAGCGGCGCATTCTCGATCACAGTCGAAATGCCCGACGTCGCGACGTTGCCGCAGAACTCACCGGTGATGGTCGACGACGTCACGGTCGGCAGTGTGGCCGGTATCGCTGCCGAGCAGCGCTCCGACGGATCCTTTTATGCCGCAGTAAAATTGGCGCTGGACAAGAATGTCGTGTTGCCGGCGAACTCCACCGCCACCGTCGCGCAGACCTCGTTGCTGGGTTCGCTGCACATCGATCTGGCGGCGCCCAAGGGCAAGCCGGCGACCGGCCGCCTCGTCGACGGGTCCAAGATCTCGGAGTCCAACACCGGCCGATTCCCGACCACCGAGGAGGTCTTCTCGGCCCTTGGCGTCGTGGTCAACAAGGGCAATCTCGGTGCGCTGGAAGAGATCACCGATGAGACGTACCAGGCGGTGGCGGGACGGCAGAACCAGTTCGTCGACCTGGTACCCAGGCTGGCTGAATTGACGTCGGGACTCAACCGGCAGGTGGGTGACATCATCGATGCGGTCGACGGTTTGAACCGGTTTTCCGCGACGCTCGCGCGCGACAAGGACAATCTGGCCCGGGCGCTGGACACCCTGCCCGAGGCGCTGAAGGTGCTCAACAAGAATCGCGAACACATTGTCGACGCGTTCGCTTCGCTGAAGAAGTTGGCGACGGTCACCTCACACGTATTGTCGAAGACGAAGACCGACTTCGCCGAAGATCTCAAAGACCTGTATTCGGTCGTCAAGGCGCTCAACGACAACCGGAAGAACCTCGTCACGTCGCTGCAGATATTGCTGACGTTCCCCTTCCCCAACTACGGCATCAAGCAAGCCGTCCGTGGCGACTACCTCAACGTGTTCACCACGTTCGACCTGACTTTGCGCCGACTCGGTGAGACGTTCTTCACCACGTCGTATGCGCTCGACCCGAACATGATGCACATGAGCGAGATCCTCAACCCGCCCGACTTCTTGACCGGCGAACTGGCAAACCTGTCCGGACAGGCGGCCGACCCGTTCAAGATTCCGCCCGGCACGGCTTCGGGACAGTAAGGGCGGCACGATGATTGACAAACTCACCAGGATTCAGCTCTGGGTATTCGCGGTGATCACCGCGGTCACGCTGACCATCATGGCGATCTTCTACCTGCGCTTGCCCGCGACGTTCGGCATCGGGACCTATGTTGCCAATGCCGACTTCGTCGCCGGCGGCGGTCTGTACAAGAATGCCAACGTCACCTATCGCGGCGTCGCCGTCGGCAGGGTGGAGTCGGTGGCACTGAACCCAAGTGGCGTCACCGCCGAGATGCGGCTGAACAGCGGCACTCCCATTCCGTCGAACGTCATCGCCACCGTGAAGAGCGTGTCGGCCGTCGGTGAGCAGTACATCGACCTGGTGCCACCCAAGGATCCGGCATCGAGCAAGTTGCACAACGGTTCTCGCATCGACCGGGCGAACACCCGGATCGGTCAGGACGTCGCCGATCTGTTGAAGCGAGCCGAGACGCTGGTCAACAGCCTGAGTGACACCCGGCTAAAAGAGCTGCTGCACGAGACGTTCCAGGCGGCCAACGGTTCGGGTCCAGAGCTGGCCCGGTTGCTGGAATCGGCCCGGTTGCTGGTGGACGAGGCCAACGCCGACTATCCGCAAGTCTCACAGCTGATCGATCAGGCGGGTCCGTTCCTGCAATCCCAGATCCGTGCCGGCGCTGACATCAAGTCGCTGGCAGATGGGTTGGCGCGGTTCACTTCCGAGGTGCGACGGGCCGACCCTCAGCTCCGTTCGACGTTGGCCACCGCGCCGGGCGCCGCCGACGAGGCAAGCACCGCGTTCTCCGGCATCCGCCCCAGTTTCCCGGCGCTGGCCGCCAACCTTGCGAACCTGGGCCGGGTCGGCGTGATCTACCACAAGTCGATCGAGCAGCTGTTGGTGGTATTGCCGGCGCTGTTCGCCGCGATCATCACGATGGCGGGCGGCCCGCCCCTCGACGAGGGCGGCAAGTTGGACTTCAAGCTCGACCTCAACGACCCGCCGCCGTGCGCTGTCGGGTTCTTGCCGCCGCCGTTGATGCGCACCCCTGCCGACGAGACGGTGCGCGAACTCCCAAGGGATATGTACTGCAAGGTCGCGCAGAACGACCCCAGCACCGTGCGTGGCGCGCGCAACTATCCATGCCAGGAGTTCCCCGGCAAGCGTGCCCCGACGATTCAGCTGTGTCGTGACCCGAAGGGCTACGTCCCGATTGGGCGTAACCCGTGGCGCGGTCCGCCGGTGCCGTACAACACGCCGCAGACAAATGGGCTGAACACGTTGCCGCCCAACAAGTTCCCCTACATTCCGCCGGAAGCGGAGCCGGACCCGGGTACGCCCATCGTCGGTCCACCCCCGCCGGGTGTGGTGCCGGGGCCGGGGCCGCTGCCCAACCACCAGCCCGCCTTCGATCCCCCGCCGCCCAACGACAGGCCGCCGCCGCCGGGCAACCCGTCGTGGATGCCGCCCGGCGTCCCCCCGGTGCCGCCGCTGCTCCCGTATCCGAAGTGGCTGCCGCCTCCATCACCCCCGCAGGCCATGGGTCCGCCGGTTGCGCCGAGTCTGCCGTCACAGGCCGGCGGCCCCGCGTACACCACCTATGACGAGTCCACCGGCGCGTTCAGGGACCCGGCAGGAGGCACTGGTATCTTCGCGGCCGGCGCGAACACGTCGAGCGCCGAGAATTGGGTGGACCTCATGCTTGATCCAAGGCCGATGTAAGTGGCCTCTGCAACAGGGGGCGAACAATCCACGACGCCACCGCGTACTCGTCGCCGGGCATCGCGCGCGGCCGGTCCGGCGAAGAGCGAGTCGAGCATCGCGACCGAGATTGCGCTCGAGGCTCCCGCCGCACCGAAGAAGCAACCGGTCAAACGCGCCAAGACCCTCAAGGCGCTCAAGCCGCCACCGCGGCGGCGGCCGAATGGTCGCATGGTTGGCTGGATTTCGTTCGCGGCCGCATTGTTGGCGCTTGGCGGGCTGGCGGCGGGCCTGACCGCCCTGGTTATTTCGCAGCGTCACGCCGAAGCCGCGCAGGCCCGTGATCAGCGTTTCGTCGACACCGCCACGCAGACGGTGCAAAACATGTTCAGTTACAAGCAGGACAACATCGACGAGAGCGTGAACCGTTTCTACAACGGCACCAGCGGACCGCTGCGCGGCATGCTGGGCGCCAATAACAACATCGAAAACCTCAAGGCGCTTTTCCGTTCCACCAACGCGACGTCGGAGGCAGTGATCAACGGCGCGGCTCTGGAAGGCATTGACACGGTTACGGATAACGCCTCGGTGCTGGTGTCGGTCCGGGTAACGGTGGCCGACATCGACGGCGTGCACAAGCCATCCATGCCCTACCGACTGCGAGTCGTCGTGCACGAGGACGAGCAGGGGCACATGACGGGTTACGACCTGAAGTACCCCGACGGGGGCAACTGATGCGTTGGCGGCGTTGGCTGATCGCCACCGCGGGATACCTCGCGGTCGTGGGCGTGGTCGGGTTGTCCGCTGCGGCCGGCTGGTTCTACTGGGAACGGGTGGAGATCCGTGGCGAGCAGGCGGCGCGAGCGGTGTTACCGCAGCTGGCCGCCAAAGAGGTGCCCGCCGTGTTCGCTTATGACTACCAGACCGTCGAACGCAGTCTCGCCGAGGCGTATCCGATGCTGACGCCCGACTATCGCCAGGAATTCCAGAAGAGTGCCAACGCGCAGATCATCCCCGAGGCCAAGAAGCGCGAGGTGGTCGTACAGGCCAATGTTGTTGGCGTTGGGGTCATGTCGGCGAAGCGGGATTCGGCTTCAGTGATGGTGTACATGAACCGCACCGTGACCGACAAGACGCGGCAGCCGCTTTACGACGGCAGCCGACTGCGGGTGGACTTCAAGAGGATCGGCAACAAATGGCTGATCAACTACATCACGCCGATCTAAGCCGATCCGCTCAGAAGCACATCGCAAATTCGTTGCAGTGCATGGGGTAACGCTGGATCGGGCTGGGCGGTGGCCCGGTCATCTGCAGCGAGAACGGCGTCTTCTTCATCGCCGGTTCCATGCCACAGACGGCACCGTGCATCGTGGTATGGGTGCCGCTCATAGATTCGTCGCTGAAGGCCCAGGTTTCGGTGGACGGTGCGGTGCCGCCGCCCGGACAGGACACTCCGTCTGCCTTGTCGACGCCGAAAGTCCACAGCATGCTGGACATCCGGGCCCGGCCGCTGAAGTTCTGCAGTTTGTCGGCAGCGCTGATCTTCTCGTCGGTGGCGCTCACGACGTTCAGCGCGCATTGCATCGCGAAAATGATCGGGTCGGAATAGTCGTTCATATTCCGGGTTCCGGAGGGCTGATCGCAGATCGCGGTGATGGTCCAGGTAACGCCCGATACGCCGGCCTCATTGTAGCTGTACTTGCCGTCCGCCGGTGGGCCGAGAGCGTGTGCCGGGTTACCGGATTCCAGCGCGATTCCGATTGCCACTGCTGAGAAGACGCCGGCTCCTGCGGCCAGCGCGCGACGCATCTTCACAGTGCCCTCCCTTCCGGCTTTCCCAATACGCTGCATCGAGTAAAACAGCGTTTCGGCACCAGCACCATGGGTCCGGCGCTATTTCGTAATCGGGGGACGCGCCTCGGCGAGCGCATCGAGAAATGATCGTGCCCAACGGTCCACGTCATGAGCAAGCACCTGGCGCCGCAACGATCGCATCCGCCGGCGGCCCTCGTCGGCCGGCTGGTTCAGCGCCGCCTCGATCGCGTCCTTGACGCCCTCGAGGTCGTGCGGGTTGACCAGGTAGGCCTGTCGCAATTCAGCTGCAGCGCCGGTGAATTCGGACAGAACCAGCGCACCGCCGAGATCGCTGCGGCAGGCGACGTACTCCTTGGCCACCAGGTTCATGCCGTCCCGCAGCGGAGTGACCAGCATGACGTCGCTGGCCACGAAGAACGCGATGAGCTCGTCACGGGGAACCGAGCGATGGATGTAATGGACCACCGGATGCCCGACTTCGGCGTATTCGCCGTTGATGTGGCCGACTTGGCGTTCGATGTCGTTGCGCAGAATCTGGTAGCTCTCCACGCGTTCGCGGCTTGGTGTGGCCAGCTGGACCAGCACCGTGTCGTCACGCTTGATGCGTCCCTCGGCGAGCAACTCCGAAAAGGCCTTCAGCCGGACGTCGATGCCCTTGGTGTAGTCGAGCCGGTCGACCCCGAGCAGGATCTTGCGCGGGTTTCCCAGCTCCGCGCGAATCTCCTTGGCGTGGCGCCGGATGTCGCGGTGCCGGGCTACCTGGTCAAGAGCGCCGGAGTCGATGGAGATGGGGAAGGCGCCCACCCGGACGGTGCGGGATTCCAGCTGCACTTCGCCGAACCGCGACCGCACCCCGACGGCGCCCCGCGAGGTGTTGGCACCGACCAGTTGCCGGGACAAAAACAGGAAATTCTGGGCGCCACCGACCAGATGAAATCCGACCAGGTCGGCCCCCAGCAAGCCCTCGATGATCTCGGTGCGCCACGGCATCTGCATGAACAGCTCGACCGGTGGGAACGGGATGTGCAGGAAGAAGCCGATGGTCAGATCCGGGCGCAGGGTGCGCAGCATCTTGGGGACCAGCTGCAGTTGGTAGTCCTGAACCCAGACCGTCGCGCCCTTCGCGGCGGCGCGGGAGGTGGCTTCGGCGAAGCGCTCGTTGACCTCGACGTAGCGGTCCCACCATTCGCGGTGGTAGATCGGCTTGACGATGACGTCGTGGTACAGCGGCCACAGCGTCGCGTTGGAGAACCCCTCGTAGTACTGGGCGACGTCGTCGGAGGACAGACGTACCGGGTGCAGCTGCAGCTCGTCTTGCGCTACCGGCTCATCGTCGACGTCGACTTCGTCGTCGACGACGCCGGGCCACCCGACCCACGCCCCGCTGCGCTTGCGCAGTAGCGGCTCCAAGGCCGTCACCAGGCCGCCGGGGCTGCGTTTCCAACTTGTGGTGCCGTCAGGGAGCCGTTCCAAATCGACCGGCAGCCGATTAGCGACCACCACAAAGTCGGAATTCCCGAACTCTGAGGTCGTCGAGCGCTGGCTTCCCCGGGGAGCCATTTATGCGTCGAGTTTCGCCGGTCCAATACCGAGCATGGACAAGAAAACGCGGCACTCGTCAGCGTCGTTCGCGTATGCGGCGACGACTCGCCTGGCCTGGTTAGCGGTGCTGTCGGCCAGCGGCTCGACATCGCCGATTTCGCCAGGGTCAGATTTCGTAGGCATGAGACAACTCTATGCGACGCCGATATCGGCCTGCAGGAGTCCGGTGCGGCGAGGGAGCCCGGCCGACCGCGGGACCGGATTTGCTCGTGCCGCGCACCGGGTCGAAACCCGGGCGCAGTCATTTGTTCATGCAAAGAACTGGAATCGTTAACAAGTACCGAATCTTCGTCTTGGTGAGATGCGGTCGCGGGCGCCGCGCCGGAGGGCAACGCAAAGCGCCGGAGTTAAATCCGAAGATTCGCATTCGCCGGCTTCCGGGTGACGATTCCGCGGGGCGTCCTGGCGAACGTTCGCGGCGGCTCAGGCACCGGGCATCCGGCGGGATCCACCCCGGTCCCAATTGCCGGCCGGGTGACGCCGCGAGGTGCACCGACGCCAGCACGATCACGGTTGCGACGTGGAAAGACGTGGCTTGAGGGTAGTGCCGGGGGCTCGTTTCGCGATAGCCTGCGCAGGGCCGCACCTGTCTGTCTACTGACTGATGTCCAGTTGTTCAAAGGCAAACCAGGATGTCATCGCGACAAAGGCATTATCCTAAGCCGCAGTGCGCCGCATTTTGGCGTTGCGTTGACATCTAAGACTTCGGGAGAAGAACAATGGCTCTCACGCCGGCCGATGTTCACAATGTCGCGTTCTCCAGGGCGCGTATTGGGAAACGTGGCTACAGCGAGCAAGAAGTCGACCTGTTCATCGACCTGGTTGAGCAAGAGCTGATCCGTCACATCGAAGAGGACGCCGAGCTTCGTCACCGCAACGCCGAGCTGCGCAACCGCGACGGGGGGCTCAAGAAGCGGGAAGCCGAGCTGGCCCAGCGGGAAGCGATGCTGCACGAGCACGAATCCGAAGTCCGCCGGAAAGAAGTCGAAATCCGCAAGCACGGGGAACAAGTTCGCCACCAGGAGGCCCAGCTCGCCCACCGGGCAACGCCGCTTCCTCAGCAGGTCGCCCAGCTTCGCTATCGGGAAGCCCAGGTCGCGCAGCGCGAGGCGCAATTCGCCCAGCACGAGGCCGAAGTCGCGCAGCATGAGGCGCAGCTCGCCCAGCGGGAGTCCGAGCTTCGCCGCCGGGAAGCCGAGCTCAACCAGTGGGAGTCTGAGCTTCGTCAGCAGGAGGCCGAGTTCGAGCAGCACGAAGCGCGGCTCGCCGAGCGGGAATCGGAGATTGAACAGCACGAAGCCGAGCTGCACCATCTGTTGGAGCAGCCCCATGCGGTGGCATCCGGCGCAGAGCCGGGGGCCGCCCAGATGGCGCGGCAGCAATTGCGAGCGGTGCCGCCGGTCGCGGTCAACGGGGCCGGGCACCTCGAGGAGACGCGTGCGGTCGCGGCGGTGCACGGGCGCCATGACATGGAGCGGATGGCGATCCGGGCGGTCACCGACACGCTCGGCAACACGCTGACCGAGACGGTGCACGAGCGGACCCGCCGCAGCGAGGGCACCGTCGCCACCGACGAGGTCACCGAACTTGATCAGCTGAAGGAAGAGAACGCCGAACTGGCCCGCTCGCTGGGCTTGCTCAAATCCGCCGCCGCCCTCCTGGCCGCCGCTCTCGACCGGCCGTAGCTCGGCTGGCCGCAGCTCGACCGGTGGCGACCAACCCGACGCGGAGTTGCTTACACACTCGCCGTAATGTGTAAACAAGCGCATTCAACGACGAACGAGGTGGCGCAATGACAGTCTCCGAGCAAGCCGACGCCGCTGCGGCCAACTCCGGCGCCGACGAGCTGGTGGCCTACGAGACCCTCGACGAGGGCCGCATCGCGCGGATTTGGCTTAACCGGCCCGAGGCCCACAACGCGCAGAGCCGCGGCCTGCTGGTCCAGCTCGACGAGGCGTTCGGCCGCGCGGAGGCCGATGACACCGTGCGCGTGGTGATCTTGGCGGCACGCGGCAGGAACTTCTCCGCCGGCCACGACCTGGGCTCCGAGCAGGCGCTGGCCGAGCGTGCACCCGGGCCCGGGCAGCACCCGAGCTTCCGGTCACGCGGGGCCACCCTCGAGCCGATCATGGAGAAGCTGTACCACCAGGAATGGCACTATTTCTTCGAAAACACTTGCCGCTGGCGCGATTTGCGCAAGATCACTATTGCCCAGGTTCAGGGCAACGCGATCTCGGCGGGCCTGATGCTGATCTGGGCGTGCGATCTGATCGTCGCGGCCGACAATGCGAAGTTCAGCGATGTGGTTGCCGTGCGGCTCGGCATGCCGGGTGTCGAATACTATGCCCATCCTTGGGAATTCGGACCGCGTAAGGCTAAAGAGCTTCTGCTGACCGGTGATTCGATCGACGCCGATGAAGCACACCGACTGGGTATGGTTTCCAAGGTGTTCCCGGTCGACGAATTGGCGGAAAAGACACTGGAATTCGCGCGGCGTATCGCCGAGCGGCCCACGATGGCGTCGCTGCTGATCAAGGATTCGGTAAACGCCGCCTCCGACGCGATGGGCTATACCGAGGCGCTGCGGCACGCGTTCCACGTCCACCTGCTGGGCCACGCGCACTGGGCCGCGTTCAACGAGAACAGGTGGCCGGTCGGCCAGCCGCCGCACGTCGAGGACTGGCGTAACGCGAAGCCGACGAAGATCGCTCGCCGCGATCAGCCGTAGTAGCCGCCGCCCCAGCCGGGGCGGCCGCCTAACGAGACCCGGGGTAGCGATATTCGCCGCTGGTGCTGCATGCTTCTATAGCTAGAACCTGTTCCAGTTTGAGAGGGCCCTCGTGCAGCTATCTTTCGAAGACCGGACGTATGTGATCACCGGCGGCGGCAGTGGAATCGGTAAAGGTGTGGCCGCCGGGCTGGCCGCGGCCGGGGCTTCCGTCATGATCGTCGGCCGCAATGCCGACCGGTTGGCGGGCGCCGTCGAGGAGGTCCAGGCGCTGGCCGACAGCGCGGGCAAAGGCGGGGCGATCCGTTACGAGCCCGCCGACGTCACCAGCGAGGAGGAGGTGACCCGTGCGGTCGACGCGGCGACGGCCTGGCACGGCCGGCTCAACGGCGCGGTGCACTGCGCGGGCGGCTCGCTGACCATCGGGCCGATCACCCACACCGACTCGGAGGCTTGGCGAAACACCGTCGACCTCAACGTCAATGGGACCATGTATGTGCTCAAACACGTGTGTCGTGAATTGGTGCGTGGCGGCGGCGGCTCGTTCGTCGGAATCTCCTCGATCGCGGCCAGCAACACCCACCGATGGTTCGGACCCTACGGCGTCACCAAGTCGGCGATCGACCACATGATGATGTTGGCCGCCGACGAACTCGGGCCGTCCTGGGTGCGTGTCAACAGCATTCGCCCGGGCTTGATCCGCACGGATCTCGTTGATGCCAGCGTCATTCAGTCCCCGGAGATCAGCGGCGACTACGCGTTGTGCACGCCGCTGCCCCGGGTGGGCGAGGTCTCCGACGTCGCCAACCTGGCGCTGTTCCTGCTCAGCGACGCGGCGAACTGGATCACCGGACAGTGCATCAACGTCGACGGCGGCCACATCCTGCGCCGCGGCCCGGACTACTCCTCGATGATGGTGCAGATGTTCGGCGAGGACGCGTTGCGCGGAGTGGTCTAGCGGAGTGGTCTTGGAGAAGCAGATGAACAGACTCGAGGGCAAGCGGATCCTGGTGACAGGCGCCGCATCGGGGATCGGCCAGGCCACCGCGCTGCGGTTGCTCAGCGAGGGCGCCGGCGTGGTAGCTGCTGACATTTCGGCCGCTGGTCTCAGCAACACCCAGGCCGGCGCCGAGGAGGCAGGGACGGCGCAGCGGCTCACCACCGTGCCGATCGACGTCGGCAACGAGGACTCGGTCATCGACGGCGTCTGCTGGGCGGTCGAGCAGCTCGGCGGCCTGGATTCGCTGGTCAACGCGGCGGGCATGCTGCGGGCCTGGCATACCCACCAGACCACCCTGGACCAGTGGAACCAGATCATCGCCGTCAACCTGACCGGCACCTTCCTCGTGGTCCGCGAAGCACTGCCGGCACTACTGGCGAATTCGCGCAGCGCGATCGTGAACTTCAGCTCGACATCGGCGTCGTTCGCCCACCCCTACATGGCGGCCTACGCCGCGAGCAAGGGGGGTATCCAGGCCTTCACCCATGCGTTGGCGCTGGAGTATGCGAAAGACGGTCTGCGTGCCACGTGTGTCGCGCCGGGCAGCATCAAGTCCGGAATCACCGATGCCACCGGCGGATACATTCCGAAGGACGCTGATTGGACGCTGTTTCCCCGACTGATGCCGATCCTGCCGACCACGACGGAATCCAGCGGCGCGGGGATGGCCGGACCCGAGGCGGTGGCCGGCGTGATCGCGATGCTGGTCTCCGACGACGGAGCCTGGATCACGGGCACCGAGATCCGGATGGACGGCGGCACGCACGCCTGAAGGTGCCTGCGATCGCCGCTAGTTGACGCACGGAACGCCGCCACCGTCGATCGGCTTGCCCTGATCGGGTGTCGGATAGGTACTGGTGCCATAGCCGTAATTCCAGCTGCTCTTGCTCGACGTCGTGGTGGACGACGACGAGGACGACGACGAGTACGAGTCGTCCATCGATTCGTCCGGCGTCGGCATCGTGAAGCTGGTGTCGACGGTCACCCGGACGTGTCCGGGTTCGACGCCGGCGTCGGGCTGCTTGGGGGCGTCCAGGCTGAGCAGGTTCGCCAGGTTCTGCGCATCGGCCTCGGCGCCGGCGCCGTACTGGATGGATGTCTTGCTCGGATCGAACCAGTTGCGGTCGCGGATTGTGCCCGCGGTGTAGCCGTACTTCTTCAGTGTGCGCGACACCTGGCTGGCGAGACCGCTTGTGCTGCTTGCGTTGACCACGTCGACGATGGTCGACGGATTGGGCTTGGCGGCGGTCGTCGGGGACGAGCTCGTCGGGCTGTCGCCGCCGATCGCCGAGGCGACCTCGGCTTTGATCGCCACTGGGTCGACGATGTTCACGTCCTGCCCGCCGATGTTGTCGTACCGGACCACCGGCAGCGTCCGGAATACCACCTGGTTCGCCGCTGCGCTGCCGGCGATTTCGCCGATGCGGCGGAACATGTCCTCGTCCCAGCCGGCCGACAGCACGACGTCTTTGCGGGCCACGGCCATCAAACTCTTCATCTTGTCCAGGTTGGTGAAGGTGCCGGAATCCTGTAGCTCTCGCATGACCGACGAGATGAAGGCTTGCTGGCGGTGGGTACGGTCCAGGTCGCCGTTGTCCAGCCCATGACGTTGCCGGACGAAGGCCAGCGCCTCGGAGGCATCCAGCCGTTGCGGCCCGGCGGGGAAGTCGGCGCCGGAGTAGGAGTCGTAGACGGCGTGGTTGAGGCAGACGTTCACGCCGCCCAAGCTCTGCGCCAGATCGTAGAAGCCGGCCAGGTTGACCTCGGCGAAGTAGTCGATCGGAACTCCGGTCAGGTTGCGTACCGCGCGCAATGTCGCTGCCCGGGCGGCTTCGCGGCCCTTGGTCTCCAGCTCCTTCTGGCTGCTCAGCCCCTGGTTGAGCAGCTTTTGAGCGACGTACTGCTTGGTGAGGCCGTACGCCTCCTTGATCTTGATGTGGTTGTACCCGGGCACGCCGTTGAACGGCACCCAGTCGTCGCGGGGGATCGAGAAGGCGACCACCTTGTTATCGGAGCTGACGTGCACGAGGATCAGCGTGTTGGTGTTGTAGCCGCCGTCATCTGAATCGCCCGCGTGCAGCTGCTTGAGGATCGAATTGGGAAGGTCGTTGCCGTCCTGGTCTTTTCGCGAATCCAGTCCGATCAGCAGGATGTTCATATTGTCGCCGCTGGATCGCGGATCGTCGGGACTCAGCGCCTGGGAAACGGTGATGCCACCCAACGCCCCGTGTGCCACGTAGTAGCCGGCGCCGGTCATCAGCACCGCCGCGGTGGACACCAGCGTCATGAACGCCCGCGTCACCCCTCTGCGCAGAGGCGACGGTTGGCGAACCGCCCGATGGCGGCGATGTGCACCGCCGGAGCGTGCCATCAGAGATCTTGACCCTTCACCCGGACACCACCGGATACCGCATCTGCGGTTTGCGGTGATGAGGCGAAAAGCATGAGGTCAAGTATGCGGTAGCTTGCTGTGAAGCCCCCAATTTTGATCGCGCCCGGCGGCCCACTGTGGTCCTTCTCACGCCCGCGAAACGCCCAACTCGCCGATGGCGATCTTCGCGCTACCAGCATGTTTTGGCTAGGATGCCCCGAGCCTAGGGTTCGTAACCGTCGCGGACCGGTCTCGGGAGGAAAACATGGCCGACGAGATCGATGCCGACTCGTCACCGGACGGAAACCACCACACGGGCAAGGTCGATGCCGAGGCGCCGGACCGCGGCTTACGGCAGTTCTGGCAGAAGGTCCCACCGGGTCTGCGGACGGTGCTACCCCTGGCTTTGCTGGTGTCCGTCGTGATCGTCGGCTTCTACAACTGGGTGCGGCCTTCGCGGGACGATTGGTCGCATCTGCCGGACCGGCTTGTCTGCCAGATGCAGTCGGTGACCAGACCACCACCCGCGCTCGTCGTGGACTCGGTCGGTGTGAGCCATCCCCGCGCCGACGTTCTGCGACTCGTGGTGCACTTTGCCCAACCACTGCCGGCGGCGCCGAGCTATCAATTGACCTACCGCCTCGCCAACAACGGCACCCCGTTCGCCGTGCTGACCCAGCGACCCGGCAGCGACGACTTGGCGATCAGCAACACCCGATCCGACGGTTCCGACATCCGAACGGATCTTGGCACGCACGCCAGAAGGACGGCACCTGACACCGTCGAGATGACACTGAATCTACCGAAATTCGGTATCCAGAAGGACTTCGTGAGCCCGACGCTCGCGGTTTCGTCGCAGCTCGACGCGCGCGGCGGCGAACCGATGGCTTACGCGTTGCAGGTTTGCCACGGATAGCGAAAGCTGTTGCGGCTCAAGGTTGGCGAACTTTTTCGAGGTCCTCGCCGGAACGGTAGAACACCCGGATATTGGACCCGGTCACCATTTCTGCCAGGTATACGCCGACCGGTTCAACTTCGTAGTAATGGTGAACGTAGCCACGTTTGTCCAACGTGGTGGCACAGGTCAGGCCCGGCGCCCCGCACCGTTGCTTGGTGGGCAACGCGAGTACACCGATGACCAGCATGACGATGATTCCGATCAAGATTGGAGCCTTGTTCACGGTGTGCCTCGTTTGCACGGAATACATCACCCGATGGAGTGTAAGCGCAACATCGCCC
The DNA here is from genome assembly GCF_059812735.1 of Mycobacterium sp. NGS40. Lineage (NCBI taxonomy): Bacteria > Bacillati > Actinomycetota > Actinomycetes > Mycobacteriales > Mycobacteriaceae > Mycobacterium > Mycobacterium sp. NGS40. Next base: position 40,598 of record NZ_JCALDG010000011.1, on the reverse strand, counting down.
GATCCCGGGGAAGTAGGGTCTGTCAGCTATGACGAGTGCAACCTCTGACAACCCACCGCCGTCGCCCGCCCGGGTCGAGGTACTCGGCAATATCGGTCCCAATTGGTTTGCCTCGGTAATGGGGACGGGGATCGTCGCTATCGGCGGTGCCACGCTGCCGTTTCACGTCGTGGGTCTGCGGGCCTTCGCGGAAGTGGTGTGGGTGATCGCCGCCCTGCTGCTGGTGGTGCTCATCGTCTTGGTTGGCGGTCACTGGTTGCTGCATCCGACCGTGGCGCGCGGGCACGCCCGCAATCCGCAGATGGCGCATTTCTACGGCGCCGCGCCGATGGCGCTGATGACGGTCGGCGGGGGAGCGATGGTGGTCGGCCGGGACCTGATCGGGGAGCGCATCGCCGTCGACCTGGACTGGGTGCTGTGGACCGCGGGGACCCTCGGCGGGCTGTTCACCGCGGTCACCATTCCGTTTCTGATGTTCACCCAGCACGATGTCGAGCCCGACGCGGCGTTCGGCGGCTGGTTGATGCCGGTGGTTCCGCCGATGGTGACCGCGGCGATGGGGGCGTTGTTGCTGCCGCACATGGCCGCGGGCACCGGCCGTCAAACCATGCTCTATTTCTGCTATGCGATGTTCGGGCTGTCGCTGCTGGCCTCGTTCAACATCATCGCGATGATCTGGAGCCGGCTGGTCCTGTACGGCACCTCAGGCACCGCGCGGGTGCCGACGTTGTGGATCGTGTTGGGTCCGCTCGGCCAATCCATCACGGCGGCAGGGCTTCTCGGAGGTGTCGCGGGGTTGGCCGTCGAGCATGACGTTGCCGAGGACCTGAATGTGTTCGCGATTCTGTATGGGGTTCCGGTGTGGGGCTTCGCGGTGCTGTGGATCGCGCTGGCCACCTCGCTCACCGTGCGTACCCTGCGACGCGGAATGCCGTTCGCCCTGACGTGGTGGAGCCTGACCTTCCCGGTCGGCACTTTCGTGACCGGGACGTCGCAGCTTGCGGCTCACACGCACCTGCCGGCCTTCAAGGTGGCCGCCGCCATCGCCTACGCCGGCCTGCTCTTCACCTGGCTGTTGGTCGCGATCCGCACCGCCCGGGGCAGCCTGCGCGGCAACCTGTTCAAGCTGCCGCCGAGCGCTGCGCCGGTCAAGGCCCACAAGGAACAGGTGTCTTGAATGCCGATCTGCGGCTGCGGCATCCGCGCGATGCCACGCTGAACGACGTATTGCGCATCTGCCGACGGCGCGTGAGCGCGCACCGTTTTGATACACCCGCCCGGCGGGTAGGCAACGTTGAACCGGCTCGGGGTGAACATGTCGGATCCGCCGGCAGAAACTCGGCTCATCGAGAAATGGAGGACACCCATGCGCGCTGAAGAAGGCGACGAATCAGTCGACGACTATGCCCGGGAAGGCAAGCAGACGCACGACCGGATCAAGGATGCGCAGCGAGCGGGAAGCCCGTTGGGACGGATCGCACAGCGGGTCGCCAAGTTCTTTCGCGGCGAACACGATTCCCCGGCCGGCAACGACTGATTGGGGTCGTCTTACGATCTCTTGATGACGACGGCTCCTGAACAGTTCTCCACCTCAGGGATAGGTGGCGTTCGCATCGTCGCCGATCGCCAGGGCAACCCCCTTTCGCGGGCCGTAGTTTTCTTGCACGGCGGAGGCCAGACCCGGCGCTCCTGGGGCCGTGCGGCTGCCGCGGTCGCCAAGCGTGGCTGGCAGGCGGTCACGATCGATCTGCGGGGCCACGGCGAGTCCGACTGGTCCAGCGAAGGTGACTACCGCGTCGTCAGCTTTGCCGCCGACGTCCAAGAGGTGCTGCGGGGGCTGCCGCCGAAACCCGTATTGGTAGGCGCCTCTCTCGGCGGCTTCACCTCAATGCTGCTGGCCGGGGAGATCTCGCCCGGCATCGCCAGCGCCGTCGTTCTCGTCGACATCGTTCCCAACATGGAGCAATCCGGGGCGAATCGGATCCACAACTTCATGTCCGACCGGGTGGAATCCGGGTTCGCCTCATTGGAAGAAGTCGCCGACGCGATCGCCGAATACAACCCTCACCGCCCGAGGCCGACGGACCTCGAGGGGCTGACCACCAACCTGCGCCGTCGTGGGGATCGTTGGTATTGGCATTGGGATCCCCAATTCATCAGTGGCACTGCGGCTTTCCCGCCCTTCGAGGTCACTGACGCCGATCGCATGCACACCGCCGTAGAGGCGATCCTGAGCAGCGGCGTGCCCATGCTGCTGGTTCGTGGCCAGGTCAGCGACCTGGTCAGCCAGGAGCGGGCCGACGAATTTCTCGCGCGCTTTCCCGAGGTCGAATTCACCGATGTGCACGGCGCGGGACACATGGTCGCCGGCGATCGCAACGACGTTTTCGCCGGTGCCGTCCTGGATTTCCTGTCTCGCCACGTCGACGCCGGATAACGTCGCGGCTTTTGCCGGCTGCACGTCGATGGGCCAGCGCGAATACCTGATTGGGGCGTCGCCGCTCTCTGACCAGGAACAAGCCGTATCGGGCTGGTAGCATCCTGGCCCGACAAAGGAGAGCGGCGTGGGTACAGCGCGGTTGCGGGGGTTGGGTTTGTTCGCTGCCATGGTTATGGCGGCGACGGTGTTCGCGAATCCGGCCGCGGCCGAGGAGCCGCCGACGCCGGGTGTGCAGCTCGAGGATGAAAGCAGCAGGTGCACAGCAGGTTTCGCTGCGCAAGGCAATGACGGCAGCTACTACTTGCTGACCAGCGGTCACTGCGACGCACACGACGGCTCGGTATGGACCTACGGCCCGAGTATCCCGCTCGGGGCGATCACCGTCAGCGAGAAGGAAGGCGACAAGCGCGACGCCGCCATCATCCGCCTCAACCCGGCTGTGGGTGTGCCGACCGGTGGTGTCGGCGGACTGACTATCCGAGATGTGTTGAGCAGCAACCAACTTAAGCTGGGTACGCCGTTCTGCAAGTTGGGTGCCGTCACCGGAGAGACCTGTGGGACCATCACCCAGGTCGACGGCGATGTGGTCGAAGCCAGCGTGTACAGCCTGGGTGGCGACAGCGGTAGTCCAGGCTACGTCAAGAACGACGACGGGACCGTAAGTGCGGTGGGTATCTTGATGTCCTCACCGGATGGTGACGACAACACCACATACTTCACCTTGGTGCAGCCGCTTTTGGGCAAGTGGGGAATTCGCATTCTGCCCTGACGAGGACCGGGTTTCGACGTGTTCGGTATTGGGTACTAGCCGGTCCGGCAGCTTGCGTACGGACCCGCGCCGCCCGGTAGGGTCCCTAGGTGCTGACAGAGGCGAACGTGGTTAGCGGCACCAGTAACACAAGGGAGTGGTCGGTGAAACGTGAGATCGTGATCGGCGCGGCCGGCGTGGCCATGGTGGTCGCAGGCTGTGTCGGCTGTTCAAGCAACAAGTCCAACACCGGCGCATCGAGTTCGGCGGCGGCACCGGCCGGCCCCCAGGTCATCGTGGACGGCCAGAAGCAGAACGTCACCGGGCAGGTCACCTGCACGCCGGCCGGCGACAACATCAACATCGGTATCGGTGATGCCTCCGCCGGCGTGGGTGCGGTCATCAGCAACGCCAACCCGCCCCTCGTCCATGCGGTCGGGTTGGGCAACGTCAACGGCATCGCGTTCGGCTATTCCGATGCCGCCCCGAACCAGGCCAGCAATGCCGGGGCCGCCGTGGACGGCAAGTACTACGCGATCAAGGGCACTGCGACCGGTACCGATATGACCAATCCGGACCAGCCGCAGACGTTGACCAAGCCTTTTGAGATGGACGTGACCTGCCCGTAGCGCGGGCCAACGAGACATCATCGGGGCCGACGGCCCAGAGGGGACGCAGCTATGTCGAAGAAGCGTGTCAGCGCGGTGGCGCTCGCGGCGGGACTCAGCATCTCGGCGTTGAACCCGGGATTCGCGAGTGCCTTCCCGCTCGACCCACCGGCGTGCCCGAATGGCAGTTGCCACGGCGGGCCCGGCGGACCGCGCCCGCAGGCGCCGGAAACCACCGCCCCGCCGGCCACCACAGCCGCACCCGCGACCACTGCCGCGCCCGCGACTACGGCCGCTCCCCAGACGACCGCAGCGCCGCAGACCACGGCCGCGCCGCAGACCACTGAGCAGCCGAGTCCGCAAACCACCGCGCCGCAAACCAGTGCGAGCGCGCCAAGCACGACCGCACCGGCCACGCAGACCACGACTCCGCCGGCCAGCCAAACGACCACGCCGGCCCAACAGACCACGACTCCGCCGGCCAGCCAAACCACGACGCCGGCCGAGCAAACCACCACAGCGCCGAGCGCACAAACCACGACGCCGGCGGGCAGCCAAACCACCTCGCCATCCGGGCAGCGGCCCACTCGGACCGTAGTTGCGCCGAGCACCCAGCCGCCGCACGAGCCGTATCAGCCTCGTGGCACCTACCTGACGGCCAGCGCCGAGGTCGGCGGACCGATGGACTCATCGGTTGGCTTCAGCATTGTCGGCCACGGGGCACCGCCTCCACCGCCGCCGCGCGGCTGGGGCTGGAACGACGGCCCGCCGCCGGGTCACCCGCCGCCACACTGGTACGGCCCGCCGCCTCCGGGTGGCTGGAACGGCCCGCCGCCCCCGGGTGGCTGGAACCGTCCGTGGGTCGGCCCCCCGCGTGACGTGGTGTATGCGCGCAGCAACTTCTCGCCGTTCGCCTACAACACCTTTACCGTCGTACCGGTCTTCAACTGGCAGTTCGGCGGTTGGGGTTACTGGTTCTTCGGTGTCTGGGTCCCGCTTTACTGAGCACCGAAAATCCTTAGTTGGAGCGACGATTCGTCAGGCTGGGCCGCGATCGCGGCCTGGTCACCGTCGAACTGATCAACTCCAAGACGCTCAATATCTTGGGTAGCGGGGCCATCGAGGAACTGTCCCAGGCGTTCCGCGAGATCGGCGGTGACACCGGCGTCCGCGTCGTGGTGCTGCGCGGCGCGGGTGAGCAGGCATTCATCGGGGGCGCCGACATCAACGAGATGGTCGAGTTGGACCGCGCCACCGGCGAGGTTTTCATCCGCCGGCTCGCGGGCTTGTGCGAAGCGATTCGGCAATGCCCGGTACCCGTCATCGCCAGGCTCGCGGGCTGGTGCCTGGGCGGTGGGCTGGAGGTCGCGATCTCATGCGATCTGCGGATCGCGGAGTCGGGGGCCAAATTCGGCATGCCCGAAGTGGCTGTCGGCATCCCGTCGGTCATCCATTCGGCGATGCTGCCCGCGCTGATCGGAGCATCTCATGCGGGCTGGCTGTTGCTGACCGGCGAGACGATCGACGCCGCGACGGCGCTCGGGTGGGGACTCGTCCACGAGGTGGTCGCCGCCGACGAGCTCGACCACCGCATCGCCGAACTCACCACCAAACTCAGCAAGTTCGGCACGTCCGCGGTCCGCCAGCAAAAGCGCCTGCTCAACAAGTGGTTCGATATGACCCTGCACGGGGCGATCGAAGACAGCGTCGAGCAGTTCGGTCTGGCCTTTCTGACAGGTGAGCCCCAGCAGCACATGCGGGCATTCCTCTCCCGCAAGCGCGACAACAGCTAGCCCTGCCGGTCACCGGCCGCGAGTGGGTCGGGTTGTTGCGACTCTCGCGATCCAAAACTAAGGTAAGCCTAAGCTTATGAAACGTTGAGTGTCGTGCGACGACAATGGGAGCGATCATGACTTCTCGACCAGAATTCTCGCTGATTGTCGGCTACGGCAGCGACATGGGCAATGCCGAGGATGCCGCCCTGACGTTCGCCGAAGCGGTCGAAGAATCTCTCGCCGTCAGCACCGCCGCCATCGAGCTGAACCAGATCGAGCCGACCGACCTGCAATCGGCGACCCACTTCGTCGTCGTGTGCTCGACGTGGGGGGAGGGCGAGTTCCCGGACAATGCCTCTTTGTTCTGGGAGGCGATCAGTGCCGAGGGCGCGCAGCGGCTGGAGCATTTGCGGTTCGCGGTGCTTGCCCTGGGCGACACCGGATATGAGCAGTTCTGCAACGCCGGGCGGCTACTCGATGAGCGACTGGAAACCCTGGGCGCAATCCGTTTGATGGACCGCGTCGACGTCGACGGCGTCTATGTGCAGGCGGCCCGGGCGTGGACGGATGATCTCGTCAAGCTGCTACTGGCCGATCGCACCGATCCTGTGGCCGCGATTGCCGTCGGTGTGCCGGACCCTCGCCCGTCCGACCATGCCGAACAAGCACGGCGCGATCGCAGCCATCCCCTCCTCGATGCGCGCGTTGTGGTCAACCGACGGCTGACCACCGCCCGATCCGACAAAGAGGTCCGCCACTATGAGGTGGACCTCCTCGGTTCGGGAATCGATTACCACGCGGGCGATTCCATCGCGGTCCATGCCAGCAACGATCCGATCCTCGTCGAAGCGATCCTGAGCGAGCTGGGCGTCGGCCCCGAGGACGCCGTCGTCGGCTATGACGAGGTGCTCGGCGAGCTGCTCACCGAGCACCTCGAGATACGGACACCGTCGCGAGCGCTGCAGACGTTGGTCGCCGCCCGCCTTCACGACGCCGCCGCGAACGCGCTGAGTGCCGAAGCCGTTGCGGGGCAAGGTTCTTGGTGGTACGGCAAGGATGTTCTCGACCTGATCCGGCTGGGCGAACTGACTGTCGACGAAGTCGTCGACACCCTGCGTCCACTGCAGTCGCGTGATTATTCGATCGCGTCGAGTCCACTGGTACATCCCGACCGCGTACACCTGACGGTGGCGACCGTCCGCTATACGCTCGGCGATCGCCGGCACGGCGGCGTCGCGTCGACGTTCCTGGCGGAGCGCGCCGACACCGTACGCGTACACCTGCGGCCCAACCACTCGTTCCGCTTGCCCGCGGCCGACGTGCCCATCATCATGATCGGCCCGGGCACCGGCATCGCGCCGTTCCGTGGCTTCCTGCAAGAGCGCCAGGCCCTCGGCGCGTCCGGGCGAGCATGGTTGTTCTTCGGAGACCGGCGGCGGCACTGCGATTTCCTCTACGGCGACGAGCTCGGTGCCTTCCTCCGGTCGGGTACGCTGACCCGGCTCGACTTGGCGTTCTCCCGTGACGGAGCTTCCGGCGAATCGAAACAGTATGTGCAGCAACGTATGTCGGAGAATGCCGCGGACATCTTCGGGTGGTTGCAGGACGGCGCGTATGTCTACGTGTGCGGCGACGCCGACCGAATGGCCAAGGATGTCGACGAGGCATTACGGGCAATAGTGGGCAGCTGCGGCGGGATGAGCGACGGCGCCGCGCACGCGTACGTCAACGACCTCATAAAGAGCCACCGCTACCTGCGCGATGTCTACTGACTAGCTGCCGTTGACCTGCCGTATCCGGGCGCCCAGGAGCTCGGTCCACTCGGCGAGGTAGTGATCGTCGGCAACTCGCGACTCCGGTTGATGAAACAGGGTGGTAGCAAAGCGAGCGCCGAGGATGCCGTTGACACCGAGCGCAGCCAAAACCGTGGCCTGTTGTTGTGTCATTGCGGGTGCCCAGACCCTAATCCACTCTCCCAGTTCCGTATTGAGCGTGTCGACCAGCGCGGCGTATGCGGTATCGAGGCGGGCGGAGCGACCCGCCGAGGTGCGAGCGGCGATCTGTATCAGCTCGATTTCGTCGTCGACAACCGACAGTAGGTACCTGCCCAGGACGGTCAACTCGGCGTGCATGTCGCCGAGGCCGGCGAAGAGATTGCGAATGTCACGCATGGCACGGCGGCGGTCCAGCTGGCGGTCGATACCGGCGTTCAGCAGCTCTTCTTTGGATTTGAAGTGGTGATACAAGGCTCCCGAGCCGGCTGCCAATCCGGCGGCGGCCTCGATCTGGGAGACGCTGGTCGCGTCGAATCCCTTGGCGCTGAAAAGCCGCATCGCCTCGTCGACCAGCCGGTCGCGTGTTGACGCGGGTGTCGTCATTGACCCCTCCAAAGTGATCACTTACTCTTTTACAAGGTAGCACTTAATGGGCGCGGTTGGTGAGAGGCCAGATGCCGGATCAGGATAGTCCGCTGCCGCAGGGCCGGATCCGCCGCACCATGCCGTTGGTGGGCTTCACCGCGAGGGCGGCGGGGGGCCGACTCGTCGCGGGACTGCGCCAACGAGCGGGCGAAGAGGACGCCGTCGAGCGCTTTCACGAACGCACAGCCGACCGCTATACCGAACTGCTCGGGCACTCCAAGGGTGTGCTGATGAAGCTCGGCCAGATCATGTCGATGATCGACAGTCGTGCGGTGGGCACCGGCGGGTTCTGGCCTTATCAGAAAGCCATGAGCCGCCTGCAGGCCGACGCTCCGCCAATGCATCCGGAGCTGGTTAGAGAAGTCCTCGATGCCGAACTCGGTTCGGCCGTAGCGCAATTCGCCGAGTTCACCGACGAGCCGTTGGCCGCCGCGTCGATCGGTCAGGTGCACCGCGCCACCCTGCGCGACGGTCGCGCGGTTGCCGTCAAGATCCAGTACCCCGGTGTGGGCAAGGCAATCCGAGATGATCTGGCCAATACGGAGTTGTTGACCACGTTTCTGCGTTTCATGACCTCGGCATCGGGAATGAAGCCGGACTTTCAGTCGGTGGCCCGCGAGGCCGCGGCTCGGATCTCCGAAGAGGTCGATTACCGGCATGAGGCGGCGATGATCACCGCGTTCAGCGACCTCTACCGGGGCCACCCGTTCATTCGGGTGCCCGAGGTCATCCCGGAGGCGTCCGGCGATCGGGTGTTGACGATGAGTTACCTCGACGGGATGAACTTTGCGCGGGCAAAAGAGGCCGATCAGGATCTGAAAAATGTGTGGAGCGAGGCGATCCTGCGTTTCAGTCAAAGCAATTTCCGGCACGCGAACCTGCTGCACGCCGACCCTCATCCCGGCAATTACCTATTCAACGACGACGGCACCGTGGGATTCGTGGACTTCGGTTGCGTGAAGATCCTGCCCGAACCGCAACGGTGGCGATTGGTCGCGATGCACTGGGCCGTGATCGACGGACGCAAACACGACTACCGCGACCTGATGGTGCAGGCGGGGTTCCTCACTGCCGATTCCGACCTGACCGCCGACGAGCTGTACCGGTGGCAATCGGAGATGCTCTACGAGTTCATCGGTGCACCGCAGCCGGTCACCTACACGCCCGAAACGACCGCACGCACCATCCAGGGGTTGTTCGACCTTCGTGTTCCCGACCATCCGATGGCCCGCATGAACGCGCCCGAAGACTTTGTGTTCGCGGGACGCGTCCAGCTCGCCGTCGGCAGCCTGTTTGATGGCCTCCGCGCGACCACACCGGCCCGGGCCATCATCGACGACATGGACGGTGTGGCCAAGCCGACCACCGAGCTGGGCAAGCTGCATCATGCCTGGGTCCGCAAGCGCCGTCTCCCGTCGGCATTGGACCACCATGACCGTCCCTGAAATCCCTGAAATCCCTGAAATCCCTGACATACCTGAGAACCCGGCGATCACGCGGTTGCCCTGGGACGCCGCGGACCCCTTCGCCTACTACGAGTACCGACGACGCTCGGAGGGCGACGTGGTCTGGGAACAGGGGATGGGGGCGTGGCTGGTCCTCGGCTATCAGCCCGTGCAACAGATTCTCGGGGGTGCCGGGTGGACGAGTAGCCCGCTCGCGAACGCCCGCGCCCGGGAGGCCCTTCGGGCTGTCGATCGAGACATGTTGCGCCGCAACATCTTGTTCAGCGACGGCGTCGACCATCAACGGCTGCGTGATTCGGTTCGAGACTTTTTTACCCCGTCCTTTGTCTCCGGTCTGAACGAAGGCATCGAAGCGATTGCCACGGAAACGATCGACCGCATCCCGGCCGGAGTCGACTTCGACTTCATGACCGAAATCGCAGCGCCGCTACCGATCGCGGTCGTCGCAGCCTGGATGGGCCTCGACGTCGACACGGCACGGTTGTTCGGCGACGAATGTCCAGCCATCAGCCGCATGATCAACGACGTCGCGGACACCGAGGCCGTCGAAGCCGGAACAGCCGCATTCGCGGCACTGGTCGCCGAGTTGCTTCCGCTGGCGGCGGACCGCCGCACCCACCGCCGCGACGACCTGCTCGGCTATATTGCTGCGGACCCAAACCTCGAACTCGACGACGTGGTCACCACGGCGGCGATCATCGCGGCCGCCGGGATTGAAACGACGGCAAATCTGTTGGGCGCAGCCATGATTCGGCTGCTAAAGCCCAGGCCCAACCGTATTCGCCTCATAGACGCCATCGACGTGGTCGACGATCGAATTGTCAGCGAGCTACTGCGCCTGGACGGACCCGTCCAGGCCGTGGCGCGCACGGCCACGCTCGACCAGATCGTGGGCGGTGTTGCCATCCACGCCGGGGAGCCGGTCATCGCCGTGATCGGCGCCGCCAATCGCGATCCGGAGGTTTTCAACTGGCCTACCAGGCTCCAGGCGGACCGCTGCGGACCAGCGCCGCTGACGTTCGGCTACGGATCGCACTACTGTCTGGGCGCAGCGCTCGCCCGCCTCGAAATTGCTGTGGCCCTGCAACACATCCTGGCCCGCCGCCCGGCGCTTCGTGATGACCCGATATGGCGGACCACTCCCGCGATTCGCGGTCCCCTGCGCGTGTCGATGGCCTTCGAGGAAGGTTAAAGGTGGCCACCAGCTTGCCGCGGCGCGACCGGGCGTAGCGGCAGGAGGAGCCGAAAGCGTGCCCCGCTGTCGGTCGGCAGGCAGGTCAGCTCCCCCTGGTGGGCGCGCGCCAGTGCGCGGGCGATGGGCAGGCCGAGCCCGGCGCCGCCGTGGTCACGATGGCGCGAAGAGTCAAGTCGGACAAGGCGATCGAAGATTCTTTCGCGGTCGGCGTCCGGGATTCCCGGTCCCGAGTCGGTGACCGTCAACTCGGCACAGCGCAATCCCGAATGATCGGCCGCGCGCACGTCGAGCACGATGTGGCCACCGGCCGGAGTGTGCCGGCGGGCGTTGTCGGCGAGATTCGACACGATCTGGGTGACCCGGGTGCGGTCGGCGTGAATGGGTGCGGTGGGGTCACCGGTACGGCTCACGGTCAGATCGGGGGAAAGCACCGCCGCGCGTTCGCGTTCGGCTTCGGCGATGGCGACGAGGTCGGTGTCGGCGAGCTCCAGGGTCAGGCCCGCGTCGATGCGGCTCAGGTCGAGCATGTCGGCGACCAGCCGACCGGCCCGCCGGGATTCGTTGAGTAACAGTGTCGCGCGGCGGTATTGGCGGTTGGCTGACGCGTCGTCCTCCGCCTGCACAGTGGCGCCCAAGATCTGCTCGGCGGTGGTCCGGATACCGGTGATCGGAGTGCGCAGTTCATGGGCCGCGTCGGCCAAGAACCGACGAGTGCGCTGTTCGGAAGCTTCCAACGCGTCCAACATGCTGTCGAATGCGGCTGCTGCCCGGCCTAATTCGGTGTTGGCGCGATCCGGCCGCAGTCGTTGTCCCCGATCACCGGTGGTGATGGATCGGGCGAGCGTGGTGAGTCGGTCCAACGGCCGCAGGGCGGTGCGGGTGACAACGATCAGCAAGAGACCGGCCACTACAAGGGTGATCACGCCACCGGCGATCATCACTTCACGCAACCGCCGAATCAGCGCGGTGGTTTGGGTGGTGTCTGCTACCAGGATCACCCGCCCGCCCGATGCCAACGGGTGCACGACGACCGTCGCTGTGGCGTCCGGCGGTGGTGCGGCGGGCGGCGGGAACGGGAAGACCGCGGGTGGCGGCGGTGGAGGACCCCATCCGGGCGGCGGTGGCGGGAGTTGCCAGCCCGGTGGTGGCGGTGGCAGCGGAGGGGGGACCGTGGGGCCGTCGACCGTGTCGGGGGCGATGGTGGGGTCGCCGTAGCTGCTTCCGTCGGCTGCCACCAGCAACACGCGGATCCCGCCGCCGCTGAGTTGCGCCACCAGCTGCTCGGGCGGGGTGCTCCCAGCGGCCAGCGCGTCGGCGCGCGCAGCTGTGGCCATCAGCCGGTCGTGCAGATCACGGTGGGCCTGGATGCCCACCAGCGCATCGATCGTCACGCCCAGCACCACCAGGAGCACCGTGAGCAAGCCGAGGACGAGCACGGCAACCCGTCGGCGCAACGACGGGGTTGGGGTCCGCGGCACCGCCGGGGCGGAGTCGTCGTTCATGGCCGTGCTGGTTGCAGGCGATAACCGATGCCCCGCACGGTATGCAGGATGCGCGGTCCATGGGCTTCCAATTTCCGGCGCAGCCCGCTGACGTGAACATGCACCAGATTGGCGTCGTAAGCGTCATAGCCCCACAGCGCGGTCAGGATCTGCCCGGTGCTGACGATGCGCCCGCGTTGCTCCACCAGGAAGCCGAGCAGCCGCAGTTCGGTCCCCGTGAGGTCCAGCGCGGTTTCCGCGCGCGTGGCCACCGCCGCGTCGAGGTCCAACGTCAGGTCGCCACACTGGACGACCGCCGGAAGCCGGCCCCGCCGGCGTAGTACCGCGCCCACCCGGGAGATCAACTCGGCCAGTTCGAAGGGTTTGACGACGTAATCGTCGGCGCCGCCGTCGAGACCGCGCAACCGGTCGGGCAATCCGTCGCGTGCGGTGAGCAACACGATCCCGGTCTGGCCCCAATCGCGAATGACGTCGATCAACTCGAAGCCGTCCCGCCCCGGCATCATCACGTCCAGCACCACCAGGTCGGGCCGAAAGCCGTCGAGCACGTCTTCCAGCCCTGCGCCATCGGGCCGCATCGCGGTGAAATACCCGGCATCGGTCAACGCCTCGCCCACCATTTCGCGGATCGCCTCCGAGTCTTCGACGACCAGTACTCGGGCTGCGGTGCCGGAGCGGGGCCGGCCGGCCGGCTGCGGCGCTCGATCGGAGTCGAAGCGATGGCTCATCTCTTCATTCTCAACAGGTTTCTGAAACCAACGTGAAGAAATCACACCCCGGGTCGATGTCTTCAGGTTGGGACCAGATTCGCTTCCTAGCGTCGCCGGCATTGCAGCAGTTCACACATTTGGAGGACGCATGGCCGATGAGCAACCGTTACGGACCAGGCCTGATGAGGCGACCGGGGAATACCAGCGCCCGCCGATCGCGGTTCCTGCCGAGCAGCTGAGCCCACCGGCCGGACCGGCCTTCGTGCGGCGCCACCCCGTGGGCGTCGCGGTCGGCGCCGGCGCGACCGGGTTCATTTTCGGCGCGCTACTGACAGCGCTGTTCCTAACGATCTTCTTGGCGGGGCCGTTGTCGCCGGGGCCGTTCCCCATGCCGGCGCCGCCACCGTGCGGCTTCGCGCCGGGCGGGTGCGGTGCGCCCATGCCCCCGCCCCCGGGATGGGCCGGCCCGGCCGGCGGCTGGGCAGCGCCGCCCCCGATGCCCAGACCGGCCTTCGCGCCGCCGCCGGGTCAGCTGCCGCCCCCGCCGCCCGGAGCCTGGGCCCCCGACCCATCGCCGGGTGCGCACCAACCAGCTCCCGGCGTACCGCCGCCCCCGGCATCCGGCCCGGGTCGTTGACGGCATGCGCACCTGGTGGCCGCCTGTGGCCGCCTGCGCCGCCGGCACGACCGCCACCGCAGGGCGCGAACTGCGGGAATGAACCGACGAACAGAAATGAGAAATGGGTCGAGTGATGAAGATAAAGACGTTAATCGCTGGGTCGCTGTTGGCAGGTGCTCTCGGGACCGCCGCGATGGGCATCGGTGGCGCGGTGGCCGGAGCGGATCCCTTCCCGCCACCACCGGGCCCTGGTCAGCCGGGACCGCCGCCGCCCGGCCCGGGTGGACCGTTCGGCCCGCCGGGGCCTGGTGGGCCGATGGGGGGCCCGCCTCCCGGTGGCCCGCTTGGGCCGCCGCCGCCCGGAGCGCCGCACCCGCCGGGCTTCTGATTCGGCTACACGTACCTGGTGGCCGCCTCTGTCATTGAGGCGGCCACCGTCAGGTGCAACGACTAAAGTCGTTGGAATCCAACGGCTTTGAGCGGAGCTACCTCAGGGCTTCTGGGCCGCGGAATAATCCAGGCACACCGTGGTGCCGCCGGGGCGAGTGTTGATGGTGCAGTGGTCTGCCAGCGCATGCATCAACATGATGCCGCGAGAAGCTCGAGGGTCGTGGGGTTGGCGCGGCGAGCGCCGGTGCCAGCTGCCACGATCGCTGACGCACACGCTGATCGTCTGCGCCGCGGGGTCATAGCCGGCCTGTAGCCGCATGGGGCCGACGACGTCCTGAGCGTGGTAGGCGTGTTCGACGCAGTTGGCCAGTGCTTCGTTGGCGCCGAGGATGACATCCCCGCTGACCTCTGGCGAGGCCTGCGGCAGCTCCCGCAGCCAGCGTCGCAAGGTATGGCGCAACTTGCACGCGGTCGCGGCGTCGGCCGCACCCGTGCAACTCAACTGCGCCGGGACGGCGGAAACTGCGGGGACCTCAGCGTTCATAGGCCATCGCATACCCCGTCGACTCTGGAAAAAACAAGGGACCCGTATCGCTTCTGCCACAGATCAATAGACGCACCGAGACTTGAGCTCAGCGGCGTGGGGGCAGTCGCACGATCTGGACGAAGAAGTTGTCGATCGTTCTGATGGCCGCCATGTAGCGATCGAGGTCGACAGGCTTTGTGACGTAGGCATTGGCATGGAGGTTGTAACTACGCAAGATGTCCTCTTGGAGAGACGACGTGGTGAGCACGACGACCGGGATGTCCTGCAGGTCGGGGTCTGACTTGACGGTCTGCAAGATATGGCGGCCGTCGAATTTGGGCAGATTGAGATCCAGCAGGATGAGATCTGGCCGTGGCGCGTCGCGAAATTCGCCGCGGCGGTAGAGGAAGTCCAGTCCTTCTGCGCCATCACGTGCGACATGCAGGTTGTTGGCGATCTTGTGGTGTTCGAACGCTTCTCGCGTGATCAGTTCATCACCGGGGTCGTCTTCGACGAGTAGTACGTCTATCGGATAAGGCGACGTCATCGGGGGAATCCACCTTTCGGGCGGGCGACGCGCACAAAGCGCTTCTTGAAAAGTGGTTTACCCCTTGGTAATAGGCACTAATCCGACTGTGACGCTTTGCTCACCAGTCGCTAATCTATTGGCCGGCAATGGCATCCATTGGCGGGCCATCACCGTGCCCGACACCGCGATGGGCCAGGCTCGTCGCCAGTGCCCTACCGCCTTGGACGGTCCCGACAATGTCCACAGCATCGTTGACCGTGAAATGTGAAGCGACAGTGAGCGGTTTGCTGCCATTGCCGGTGATCACGGTGGTGTCCGGGGTGAGCAAATAGGTCTGGGTGTACCCGCTGGCGCTACGCGCGGTTATCGAATCCGCCGATACCGCGATCAGGACTCCCTCCTGACTCACCGGGACCGACGCAGGAGGTGTCGCCGCGGTCACATGGGCAGGTGCCACTGGCTTTTCGGTGTCGACGGTAAGGGCGGCGAAACTCACCGCGCACAGCAGGGAGACGGGAGCAGCCCCACACATAAGCAATCGGCGTCGCCGTCTGCCCGGTCCTGTCAGTCGGTGCTTGGCGCCCACGATCAATCCTTCTTTCCGCGGTGCGGCGCCAATGGTCATCGGCTCCGACCCAGTCAGATTCGTTGCAGGGGGAATTACCCGACGCGCCCTGCGGGTAAACCCGGCGCTGCCGCGGCGGCTCGTCGTCCGGTCGCCGGGATTGTTCAGCTCGCGTTGAGCGTCGGGCAATCCTCGTAGCGAGCCGCGTCGATGTAGGCGTCGGCGCGTTCGGCCGCCTCGTCGCTATCCACCCCGGTCAGGTCGTAGTTGTTCGCCTTTTCCGCGGTGCTGACGATCTGGCGCCGCGACCACCCCTGCGCCAAGGCTGCGCATATCGTCTTTTCGGTCTGGTTTCTATGGTTCGGCCAGTCGGGCAAGAAGGTCACCTGATCGGCGCTTGCCGTGGCGATCATGCCAGGCAGCGCGCCCATTCCAAGGAGTGGAATCGTCAGCGACACTCCGTAGAGCAATTTCTTCATGGCCGCCGACCGTACGCTCGTTAACCGAGAGTTTACTGTGTTGTCACTGTGTGGACTTTCATTTTGCTGGGCAGCTGAACTCAGTTCCGTCACCGAGCGGATCACTATTTGCCGCCATTCACGTTGATCGATTGCCGCACTGGGCCTTTGAATGGCTAGGCTCCGGCGAGCAGGGCTGCGTATTGATTCTCGAGTACCTTGGCTGGGCCCATGCGCCACATTTCCGCCAAGGATTGCGAGAGGGCGTCGGGAAAGATCTCGTCCTCGTCGTTTTCCAGCCCGTCGAAGATCCCCTGCGCCACCGATTGCGTTGATGCTTTTGGTATTTCGAGACCTCGAGTCATATCGGTATCCACCGGGCCAGTGAGTACGGCATGCACGCGGATGCCTTGCGGCGCCAAGGTGAAGCGCAGCGATTGCGTCAGCGAGAACGCCGCGGCCTTGGACACGGAGTACGCCGGGATGATCGGCAATGGCGCCAGGGCGTTGAGCGAAAGGTTGTTGACGATCGAGCCGCCTTGGCGCGCGAGAATAGGCAGGTACGCGCTGATTACCGCGTAGGTGCCGAAAAGGTTGACGGCCAAGTGTTGTTCGAGTGCGGATCGATCGCTCAGGTCGTCGTATTGCGCCACACCCGCGTTATTGATCAGGATGTCGACGGCGTCCACCTGTGTGGCCGACTGTTGAATCTGCGCCGGTTCGGTGATGTCCAGCGCTAACGGTGTTACACGAGAGTCGAAGTTGGCCAACGGCTTTCGTGAGCCGACATATACCCGACTGGCGCCCCTGTTCAGGGCTTCGTCGACGAGGGCGCGTCCGATACCGCGGTTGCCCCCGGTAATCAGCACCGCTTTGTCCGAGATGGTGACCATGATCGCAAGCTCCTTGGTTGCTGGTGGCAGTGAGCGGGCGCCCGCCGGTGTCGGTGGTCGAGCCGTCCGTCGGCAGATGTCCGTATGTGATCCGATACGTGGACCCGTGACGATTCATCGGTCAGCTGGTCAACGGCCGCTGACGTTCGAGCCGTCCGGGCCGACGGACATCGCGGGCGCCGGCGCCGTACCGCGTTGCGCACGGTATCGGCCTGGACTTGTCACAACGTCGTGACACTCGCAAACTGGTTGATATGCGCGACCGCGAGACCATCGAGTCAGAATTACGGCGGATCGCTGCGCAGGGCGCTCAGCCCTCATCCCGAGAGGCCGACGAGCTGCTCGACGAACTACTGGCTCATAGCGCCGGGATTCCGTACTCCGCACCCGTTGCGGCGGCGGAGTTCGACTACGTCCCGGACGCCTGGTTACGCGAGCCTCCTCGCGAGACGAAGACCGAAAAGACCATGACGCGCCGACGCAAGGGCGCGCTGCGCCGCTTCGGCCTTGTCGCGGCGCTGCCGCTGTCTCTGGTAGCACTTGTCGCCGCGGTGGTGGTGATGCTCGCGTTGCGCCATCACGATTCATCGGCGCCGTCGGCGCAACCGCAACCGACGGAAGGCCCGCCGTCGGTCGCGCCGCCCCAGCCGGTCGCACCCAAAGCGCCAGCGTCGCGGGGGGACGTCGTCGACACGGCGTTCATCGAGGCGTTGAAGCACGAAGGCGTACCGGTTCCCAGCCAGGAGTACGTCGTGGCCCAAGGGCACGCGGTTTGTGATTTCCTGGCGCGCCAACGCAATTTCTCGGATGCGGTCGGATTCGTGCAGCGATCTTCGATATGGGACGCCAACCAGAGCACCGAGGTCACCGCGGGCGCCATCGTCTCGTACTGTCCGCAGTCCCGGCCCTCGATGGCGGACGAGATGCAGCCGGCTTACCAGAACACTCTCTCGGATCTGCAGGCCATCGAAGGAAAACTGCAGGGCATCCAAGACGATCTGCACGGCATTCAGGGTGGGCTGGACAACCTCCCGGGTCACCCGTAAACCGGGTCACCCAGCGCGGAGCCTCCTGTCAGGATTGAACTCGCCTGACGGTGCGGCGGGGGAGGGTGAAAGCCCCTCTTAGCAGCGAAAGTTCGTTACCAGAGATCAAGGGAGATATCTGTAACTGCAGCGGAATTGTGGGCATTTTGTGGGCAGAAGTCTGGCGGAGGGCCCGTCGGCCTGCCTCGCATCTCATCCGTTCCGAGATAGCATTCAATTCTGTTCGGGCCTGGTCGATTTGGTCGTAGGCGTACCTCGCGATGGCAGCGAGGTGCCTCGGTCTGTCCGGGCGGGCCCGGTGAAAGTGCGCGACCATTCCTGCCTGCGGACCGGACACCACTTCCGGCTCGCTCACATTGCAGTTCAGAACTGATTGGGCAATTTGTCAGTCACTCATTTGTGGGCCACGCCGAATAGTAGGCTCCGATTGCTTTTTCGATTGCTTGACCGCGCTCGTTCGGCCGCCAATCGGGCCCGAGATTGTTCATCATTTCGGTGATGAGGACGTCCACCACGGCGCGAGTCTGTTCGCTGCTCGGCTCTTTTGTGGCGCGAAGTTCAGTGGGCATGGCCGGTTCCAGGCGTGCCAGTTCGTCAATAATCACCGCGCGATGCTCCGCCGGGATGGCGTCCAGAACATTGTTCACGGGTTGATCTCCGAGAGGGAGGGCACTCCCACGCCACCGACCCCCGCCACCGGTTACACCTGAGGTATCGAGGCGCCGAGAGCGGCGGCTTGCTGCGCGCCATCGATGTCCGTCGCAGCAAACTCGGTGCCCGCCATGGCTGATTTGAGCGCACTCGTTTGCGCTCGTTGGGCCAGGGTGGCGATGGCTTCGTCCAGGGCCGCATGGGTAGCACCGACAGCGCCGGACGTCGCCTGGATGGCTAGCCCCACCCTGGGCAGCGGTGTCGCCGCCACCAACTCCGCCGAGACCGTCGCGCAGTGTGCCGCCAGCACCTGCAACCCCTCATTGCTGACCCGAAAAACGTCGGCCACATCGCAGACTTTAAAGCGCCGCGGGGGACACGCCAGTCAGTTCGCCGTTTGGCTAACGCTCACCTCTGGCTACCTCACCGGAAAATGTGGGCAAGAAAGTCTCAACCGCCCGATTGTTCGACGGCGAGAACGCCTCTACCAGCACCGACGGACACTGAAATCCAGAGCCCCCTGTCAGGATTGAACTGACGACCTTTCGCTTACAAGGCGAGTGCTCTACCACTGAGCTAAGGAGGCCGGGGTAAATCGGGTGCCAGCTTAGCCGTTCAGGCGTCGCCCTCGATGATCCGCTGCGACGGCACCGGACGTGACACGGTGCGTCGCCCGGGTCGCCGGCCCGGCAGCGGGATCCGCTCGGCGATGTTGCTCAGCGGGTTAACGACCATAGTGAGCGCGTTGACGGCGTCCTGCAGCGTGGCGATGGCCGGCTCGAGCGCTTCCATCCCGGGCGTCAATCGCGCCAAAGTGTCGGCGACGTCGGCAAGCTGGTCCAGCGGACCGTTTTTGGCGGTCAGCTTGTCGATCAGGCCGCCCTCGGACAACAGGCGGTCCGCCAGCCCATCCTCGGACAACACGCGCTCGATCAGCCCGTCCTCGGATAGCAGCTGATCGGCCAGCCCGCCCGGTTGCAGCGTCCGATGCAGGCCGCCGCCCTCCGCGGTCAGCCGATCGACCAGGCCGCCGTCCGACATCAGCAGGTCGACCACGCCGCCCGGGCGCAGCAACCGGTCGAGCGGCCCGTCGACCGCCATCGCTCGTCCCAGCGGTGCGTCGTCGTCCATCATTCTGGCCAGCCGATTGGCACGGTTGATCGCGTCGTCGAGCCCCAGCATCGAGGTCACCGCGTTGGTGCGGGTTTGTCCGCTCTCGCCGAGTGATCGCTTCGCCACCCCGACGGCCGCGGTGGCAAGATTCAGGCTCGCTTCGGCAGCCGCAAGGCCGACCCGGGCGGGCGCGGTCGCGGCGGACACCATGCTCTTGGCGAGATCCATGGTTCGAGTCTATGCACGACGCGCCCTCAAAAACCGGGTACCGGTCCAAGCTGATGCGATGATTCCTGGCAGACTACTAGCAGAAGCTTGTCACCGAGCTCCCAGGAATTACACAATTATTACATAGGCAATGTTCAGCTTAGGACGGGACAACCCAGATGACAGCGGCACCCCAAAGCGACACCAAACCGGAAGCCCGCATCCTCGTCGTTGACGACGAGGTCAATATCGTCGAGCTGCTCTCCGTGAGTCTCAAGTTCCAGGGGTTCGAAGTCTCCACCGCGACCAACGGAGCCCAGGCCCTGGACCGCGCGCGTGAAGCGCGCCCTGACGCGGTGATCCTCGACGTGATGATGCCCGGCATGGACGGCTTTGGTGTGTTGCGGCGGTTGCGGGCCGACGGCATCGATGCCCCGGCATTGTTCCTGACGGCACGCGACTCCCTGCAGGACAAGATCGCGGGTCTGACGCTGGGCGGTGACGACTACGTGACCAAGCCGTTCAGTTTGGAGGAGGTCGTTGCCCGGCTGCGGGTCATCTTGCGGCGGGCCGGCAAGGGTGGCGCCGAAACCCACAATGCCCGACTGACTTTCGCCGACATCGAGCTCGACGAAGAGACCCACGAAGTGTGGAAGGCCGGCGAACCGGTGTCGTTGTCGCCCACCGAATTCACGCTGCTCCGTTACTTCGTAATCAATGCGGGGACGGTGCTGAGCAAGCCGAAAATCCTTGACCACGTTTGGCGTTACGACTTCGGCGGCGACGTCAATGTCGTCGAGTCCTACGTGTCGTATCTGCGCCGGAAGATCGATACTGGGGAGAAGCGGCTGCTGCATACCCTGCGCGGGGTGGGCTACGTTCTTCGGGAGCCGCGCTGAGTACGCACCCGGCCATTCGCGGAAAGTAGCAATCGGTGGCGAAGAAGACGGAAACGACCGCCCAGGTTCGCCGGGGACTGCCCCTGCGAGTGGGTCTGGTCGCGGCAACCCTGGTGTTGGTTGCGTGCGGGCTGGCGGCCTCGGGGGTCATGGTCACGTCGATCCTGCGGCACAGTCTGGTCAGCCGCATCGACACGACGCTGCTCGAGGCCTCGCGCGGCTGGGCGCTGGCCCCGCGGCGGCAACTGACGGCGTCTTCCTACGAAGGCCCGGACCCGGGCCGGCCCCCGTCGAAGTACTACGTGCGCGGTGTCGGCACCGACGGCCAACCGTTTACCGCCATCAACGACCGCAACGCCGAACCGGCCCTGCCGCCCAACAACGACGTGGGCCCCAATCCGACTACGCTGCCCTCGGTCAACGGCTCCGACATTCAGTGGCGAGCGGTGTCGGTACACGGGCCGCACGGCCTGACGACCGTCGCGATCGACCTGTCCGACGTCCAGCAAACCGTCCGGTCGCTGGTCTGGTTGCAGTTCGGCATCGGGGTGGCCGTGCTGGTGGTGGTCGGCATCGCCGGCTTCGCGGTGGTGCACCGCAGCCTGCGCCCGCTGGTCGAGGTCGAACAAACCGCCGCCGCGATCGCCGCGGGCCAGCTGGACCGTCGCGTTCCCGAACGTGATCCCCGCACCGAAGTGGGCCGGCTTTCGTTGGCGCTCAACGGAATGCTCACCCAGATTCAGCAAGCGGTGGCATCCTCGGTGTCCTCGGCCGAAACAGCACGCGGCTCGGAGGATCGGATGCGACGGTTCATCACCGACGCCAGCCACGAACTGCGGACCCCGCTCACCACCATTCGCGGCTTCGCCGAACTGTATCGGCAGGGCGCGGCGCGCGACGTGGCGATGTTGCTGTCGCGCATCGAAAGCGAAGCCAGCCGGATGGGCCTACTGGTCGACGACCTGTTGCTGCTGGCCCGGCTGGACGTGCAGCGGCCGCTGGAACACCATCGCGTCGACCTGCTGGCGCTGGCCAGTGACGCCGTGCACGATGCGCAGGCCATCGACCCGAAGCGCACCGTCACGATGGAAATCCTCGACGGCCCCGGCACTCCCGAGGTGCTCGGTGACGAGGCGCGGATCCGCCAGGTGCTGAGCAATCTCGTCGCCAACGCCCTGCAGCACACCCCGACCAGTGCCGACCTCATCGTTCGGGTCGGTACCGACGGCGACGACGCGGTGATCGAGGTGGCCGACCGGGGGCCCGGCATGAGCGAGCAGGACGCGTCGCGGGTGTTCGAGCGGTTCTATCGCACCGACTCGTCGCGCGCGCGGGCCAGCGGTGGTACCGGCCTGGGGCTGTCCATCGTCGACTCGCTGGTTCACGCGCACGGCGGCAAGGTCACCGTCCAAACGGCGCCCGGTGAGGGCTGTTGTTTCCGCGTCACCCTGCCGCGCGTGAGCGACGTACCGGCCCAGGTCGGCTAGGCCTGGCCTAGCTGCTCGAGCGCCGCTTTGATCCTGGCCTGCGCCTGATCGAGCGACTCCGGCGACGGATTGCGGTCGACGTTGGCGAAGCCGAAGTCGCTGAGGCTGCGGGTGGGGAAGACGTGAACGTGCAGATGCGGCACCTCCAGACCCGCGATGATCAGCCCGGCCCGCTCGGCCCGAAACGCCTTGCACACCGCCTTGCCGATCAGCTGGCTGACCGACATCACGCGCGCGAACGCGCCTTGTTCGACGCTCTGCCACTGATCGATCTCGGCGCGCGGCACCACCAGCGTGTGCCCCTGGGTCATCGGCTCGATCGTCAGGAATGCGACGACGTCGTCATCCTCGTACACAAATCGGCCCGGCAGTTCACGGTTGATGATCTTGGTGAAGATCGACGACATGGCCCCAGCATAGGTAGGACCATCCGGCGCCGTTGCGTCAGTCCTCCTGGCCGAACTCCATCACGTCGAGGTTCCAGTAGCCGCGCATGTTGGTGATCAGCCCCGCCTCGTTGACCTTGTAGGTGAACACGCCGCGCACCTTGCTGGTCATGCCGCCCTCAAACTTGCTCTGCAGCACCAGAATATGAGCGATCTCGTTGGGATCACTCGATCCGAACGTCTCTTCGCAGGTGATGGTCAGCTGGTTTTGCGCAATGTTGTTGTCGAAGAACTCGCCGACGGCGGCTTTGCCACGCACACCGGTGCCGTCGGGGTTGGTGACCGACTTGCCGATCGGGTCCTCGATGACCACGTCGTCGGTCATCAGCGCCAGCCAGCCGTCCCGGTCTTTGCCCTGCGCGCACCGCCACGACGACTGCGAGGCGGTCAGTGCCGGGGATTGGGTGGTTTGGGTCATCGCTATCTCTCTCCTGTCGTTAGATCGCGCACGCGGCGCGCGCGCCCTCTTCGGTTGCCTTACGAATAAGCCCCAGACCGCTGCAATCGCCGGCGGCATGCACGTCGGCCCCGGGCAGGGCGGCCGTCACGCTGTCGAACAGTGCGGTGTCGGGTTCGACGGACCCGGCGATCACGACGCTGTCGGCGGGCAGTTCGCGAGTGGTCCCACCGACCGGGGTGAATATCACGCCCCGGGTCGTGATGCGGTCGACGGCCGCGCGGATGTGCACGGTGACGCCGAGCCGGTCGAGTCGGTCCATGTGTTCAGTCTTGCGCTTGTTACCCACTTCCGGGGCGATGTCCTTGCCGGACTCGAGGATCGACACCAGCCGGCCCCGGCCGGCCAGGAACTCGGCGAGTTCCAGGGCGACCAGGTCTCCGCCGATGATGACGACGCGGCGGCCCACCGGCATCCAGGCGCGGGTGGCAAGCCGAACGGCGGCCGGGTGCACCAGCCGCTGCCGCCGGCCCGCCAGTAGCGCGGCGCCCAGCCGTTGCCAGGCCGGATCGGTGCCTTCGGCGTGGCCGCCGAGCAACTGACGCAAACCCGGCCCGGTGTGCACGTGCGGCAGCTCGGCTCCTGGAATCGCCGGTACCGCGACGTGACCGCCGGTGGCGACCACCACGGCGTCGGGCGCATGCGCGAGAACGTCGTCGACCGAAACTGCATGGCCCAGATGCACTTTGGCGGTGCTGAGCCTGATCTCGTCGCGTAGATACCGTAGGAACGGTTGGTTCTCGGGATGCAGCACGCAGGCCCAGCGCAGCGCGCCGCCGAGTTGGCCGGCGCGCTCGAAGAGCGTGACGCGGTGGCCGCGCTGAGCGGCCACGCGGGCGGCCTCCAGGCCGGCCGGCCCGCCGCCGATCACCACGACGCGCTTGGCGCGACCGGCGCGTGGCGCAGACAGTTCGCGTTCCTTGCCGGTGCGGGGATTGACGGCGCAGTCGACAGAGAAGCGCTGTTCCATTGCGTCGATACAGTTTTCGCAAGAAATGCACTTGCGGATGCGGTGCGATTGACCGGTCTGCAGTTTGCGGGGCAGATCGGGGTCGGCCAGCAGCGGGCGCCCCATCGCGATGAAGTCCGCGCGTCCATCGGCGAGGATCTGCTCGGCCCGGACGGGGTCATGGATCCGGCCGACGGCGATCACCGGCACATCGACCGTCTGCTTGACGGCCGCGGCCGCGCCGACATTGAGCGCGTCGCCGTCGTCGGCGGCGTTGACCATGCCCGTGACGAGCCGGTCTATCACCCCGCCGCTGACGTGGAAGGCGTCGACCCCCGCTGCGACGAGTTCGGTTGCCATGCGGGCGGTTTCGTAGATCGCCCGCCCTCCGGCGACCCGTTCGTAGCCGGAGATGCGCAGCGTGATGGGCAGCGCGTCGCCCACCTCGGACCGAATGGCGGCCAGCGCCTCCAGCACCACCCGCAGCCGGCCCCGGGTGGAGTCACCCCGATAGTCGTCGGTGCGTCGATTACGTTGTGGTGCAAGGAAAGAGCCCAGCAGCATGTAGCCGTGTGCGGCGTGCAGTTCGATACCGTCGTAGCCCGCTTCGGCGGCGCGGCGCACCGCTCCCTTGAACAAGTCGAAGACTTCGCGGAGTTGTCGCTTGCTGATTTCGCTGGACGGGCGGCCGGTGAGATACGACGGGATCACCGATGGCCCCAACGACTCGACCCCGAAAAGCTCCGGGCCCAGCCCGTCGGGGCCGGCGTGCACGATCTGCGGCTGGATCTTGGCGCCGTGTTCGTGCACGACCTCCACCAGCGCCCGATGGGCGCCGATCGCCTCGTCGGTGGCCAGATGAAGGCCACCGGGAGTCTCGGGGTGGTGATGGTCGACCCCGGTGGCGCCCAACGTGATCAACCCGACCCCACCGCGGGCACGAGCGGCGAAATAGTCGCGGGTGCGCGCCGACGGTAGCCCGTCGCCGGTGCCGTACATCGTCTCCATCGGAGACATGACGACCCGGTTGCGCACCGTCATGGCGCCGATTCGCCCCGGCGCCAAGAGGTGCGGAAAGCTGGTCACCCAGGACCGGTCGGGTTACCGGTCGGCGTCGGTGTACCGAATGACGCCGCGAATGTTCTTGCCGTCCAGCATGTCCTGGTAACCCTCGTTGATCTGCTCGAGGCGGTACTGGGTGGTGACCATGTCGTCCAGGTTGAGCTTGCCGGCCTTGTACATCGACAGCAGCTGCGGGATGTCGTACTGCGGGTTACCACCGCCGAAGATGGTGCCCTGCAGGTTCTTCTGCATCAGGGTCAGCATCGCCAGATTGATGTTGACGTTGGTGTCCAACAGGCTGCCGATCGCGGTCAGCACGCAGGTCCCGCCCTTTTGGGTGATGTTCAGGTAGTTGTCGATGTCGGCCCCGTGCAGCTCGCCGACGGTGACGACCACCTTGTGGGCCATCAGGCCGTAAGTGACCTCGGCAATGCCCATCAGCGCGGCGTTGATGTCCGGGTAGACGTGGGTGGCTCCGAACTTCAGTGCCTGGTCGCGCTTCCACTCCACCGGGTCGATCGCGAAGATGTAGCGGGCACCGGCGTTGACCGCACCCTGTAGCGCGGCCATGCCGACACCGCCGACGCCGACGATCGCGACGTCCTGGCCCGGCCGGATGTCGGCGGTGCGGACCGCCGAGCCGTAGCCGGTGGTGACGCCGCAACCGACCAGGGCGGCCACCTCGAACGGCACCGACGGGTCGATCTTCACCACCGAGGCGCGGTGCACAACCATGTACGGCGAGAAGGTGCCCAGCAGCGTCATCGGGAAGACGTTCTGGCCGCGGGCCTGGATGCGGAAGGTGCCGTCGCTGACCGCCTCACCGCCGAGCAGGCCGGCGCCCAAGTCGCACAGGTTGCGCATGCCGGACTGGCAGGTCGGACACTGCCCGCAGGACGGGATGAACGACAGCACCACGTGGTCGCCCGGCGCGATGTCCTCCACGCCGGGGCCGACCTCGGTGACGATGCCCGCACCCTCGTGGCCGCCGAGAACGGGGAAGCCCGCCATCGGGATGCCACCGGTAACTAGATGATGATCCGAATGGCACATCCCGGCCGCTTCCATCTGGATCTTGACCTCGTGCGCTTTGGGGTCGCCGATCTCAATTTCCTCGATGGACCACGGCTGGTTGAATTCCCAGATCAGTGCGCCTTTTGTCTTCATGAAGGACCTCCACTAACGTGCCCTGACCCGAATGCCGGTGAAAGGGGCCGGCCGGGGCCGGATGGCAATTTAGAACGTGTTCTCATTCGCTGACCATTATGACGTGCATCACCGGGCTGTAAACAAGTGGGGGTCCAACCAACCGGTCGGGAGGTCACCAGATGGGAACGGGAGCCTGGCCGAGCGGATAGTAACCGGGCAGCTTCTCGCCGGCGATGCTGCGCTCGATGCGCTTCTGCATCCCGTCGCTCAGGTCGCCGGACTCGATCAGCTTGCCGAACATGTACGCGACGTGACCGAAATCGAAGAAATCACGTTGCCACTCGATTAGTCCTTCGGCGTTCAGGCGGAACCAGCTGCCGCCGATGCCGTAGATCTCGTCGCGGGTGCCGTCGGCCTTGTTCACGATCTGCTTCCAGAAGCCGACGATCTCACCCTGCTTCTCGTCGATGAGCACCTTCTGGTACTCGTAGACCCAGTTCTCCAGGCCCTCCATCTCGAGGCCGAGTGCGACATCGCGGATCTCGTCGACACCCACGCACATCACGTCTTCCTTCGGGCCGATGTTCCAGCCGTAGGTCGCGTCCTTGGCGTAGAAGTCGGCCAACGGCTTCCAGTCGCCGGCCTTTTCGCAGTCCTTGTTGGTCTGTAGCCAGCGCTCGACCCATGCCTCGAGATCTGCGCGCGAGTGTGACGCCTGTGATGTCATGGATCAGTCTTCCTTTTCCTCGATGAATAGGGCTTGGGTTGGGCACATATCGACCGCGCGCTGGACTTCATCGCGGGCGTCTTCGGGCGGTTCTGAGTCGAGGATCTCGACCTTGCCCCGCCTGGGCACCTTGAAGTAATCGGGTGCCTCCAGCTCGCACATGGCGTGGCCCTGACACAAGTCCAGGTCGACTCCGATACGAAATGCCATCGCCGGCTCCTAGGCGGTGCGCTTGCGGTAGCGGGCCTTGGCGGGCCGAGCCAGCTGGACGACCATCTTGGAGTGGTCGTTGTGGTAGGTGTCGGCCGGCTGCGCCATCTCAAACTCGTACTCGCGCAACAGGACCGAGAAGATCGCCTTGATCTGCATCTGGGCGAACGCCGCGCCCACGCAGCGGTGCCGCCCGGCGCCGAACGGAATCCACGTCCACCGGTTGACGATGTCGGCCTGCTCGGGCTTGTTGTAGCGGTCCGGCTTGAACGCGTCCGGATCGGGGAAGTCCTCGGGAATGCGGTTGCTGATCGCGGGGGACGCCGCGACGAAGTCTCCCTTGTGGATCGGGAAACCTTCGACCTCGAACTCGCCTTGAGCCACCCGCATCAGGATGATCAGCGGAGGGTGCAGCCGCAGTGTCTCCTTGACCACGTTGTCCAGCTTCGGAATCGACCGCAGCGCATGGAAACTCACTTCCTGGCCGTCGGCGTACAGCTCGTCGAGCTCGGTCAGCACCTCGGCGTACACGTCGGGATGGCGGATCAACTCGATCAGGGTCCACGCCGAGGTCCCCGAGCTGGTGTGGTGCCCGGCGAACATCAGCGAGATGAACATGCCGGTGACCTCGTCGGCCGAGAAGCGCAAGTTGCCCTCTTCGTCCTTGATGGACACCAGCACGTCGAGCATGTCGCGGTCGCTCTTGTCCTTGGGCGGGTTCGCGATCCGCTGATCCATGATTTCCTGAACCAGTGCAACGAGTTTCACCCGCGCCTCGTCGCGCAGCTTGAAACTCTCGATCGGCAGGTACGGGTCGACGTAGCACAGCGGGTCGGTGCCGCGCTCCAATTGGTGGTAGTACTCGGCGAAGCGGTGGTCGAGCTGCTCGCGGAACTTCAGCCCGATCAGGCAGGCGGTCGAGGTGTAGATGGTCAGCTCGGCGAAGAAGTCGAGCAGCTCGATTTCGCCCTCGTCGCCCCAATTGGCGATCATCTTCTTGACTTCGCCCTCGATCGTGGCGGCGTGCCCCTTCATCTGCTCGCCGCGCAGTGCGGAGTTGTGCAGCATCTCCTTGCGCCGCTCCGGGCTGGCGTCGAACACCACGCCCTTGCCGAAGATCGGCGTCATGAACGGGTAGGCCTCGGCCTGGTCGAGATCCTCGTCGGCGGAGCGGAAGAAGAACTCGTTGGCGTTCGCGCCGGACAGCAGGATCACGTGCTTGTCGACCAGCTGGAACCAACCGACGTCGCCACACTCCTCGCGGACGCGCTTCATCAAACCGATTGGGTCGGTACGGAATTCCTCAAGATGGCCGTGCTCTTCTTCGCCGCCGGAAACCCGTGGCACGATGGCGGCTGTCATTTGCTCACTCCTTCTCGCCGCGCGCCGCGCGCCGCATCGTCGATTCGCGAAGTCATGACGGCATCCCCTCTTCGCCCAGGGCGAGCTTCTGTCGGTCTTTGTTGTCGGCCAGCGGGGCTTCGGGCTGAAGCTCCATGCTTGCGATGAATCCACCACGCGGTGTCTCGGCGACGAACGTGATGGCTCGTCCGAGGTCTGCCGCGCGCAGGAAGTAGTCGTGGCGCGCCTGGCCCCACTTGGCCCAGTCCTCCAGCGCGGGACCGATCTTGTCGGCCGGGAGACTCCAGCCCATCGACGTCTTGGTCGGGCCCGGGTGCACGATCGAGGCCCGCACACCAGTGCCCTCCAGTTCCATCTGGAAATTGGTGACCATGGCGACCAGTGCGGCCTTGGCCGCGCCGTAGGCGCCCATGTGCGGGCGCTGGCGCAGCGCGACATCGGAACCCACGAAGATCAGATCGCCGCGCTGGCGTTCGAGCATGCCCGGCAGCACGGCCGAGGCCAACCGGAAGGCGCCGACAAGGTGGATCTGCAGCTGCGATTCGAACTCGTCGCCTGCGATCTCGGCGAGCTTTCCGAAGTAGGTGTCACCCGCGCCGGCGACCAGTACCTCGATGTCACCGAGGGCGTCGACCGACTGTGCAACAAAGGTTTTCACCGAGTTCGGGTCGGTGACGTCGAGGTGGAATCCGACCGCCTCGCCACCGTCGGCGTTGATCTTGCCGACGATATCGTCGAGCTTTTCGACCCGGCGGGCGCCCAGGGCGACCGGGAAGCCGTGGGCGGCGAGTTCGATAGCGGTGGCCTCTCCGATACCGGAGGAGGCGCCGGCGACGATCACCGGCCGACGTTCGGGCAGGGGGGCGAAGCGAGGCATCAGCGGGTCTCCACGGTGATGGGTAGGTGAGCGAATCCGCGGACATTGCTGGAGTGGACGCGGACGGCGTTGGCCTCGTCGACTTGATATCCGCGGATTCGCTTGAACAACTCGGTGAGCGCTACGCGTGCCTCCATCCGGGCCAGGTGGGCTCCCAGGCAGAAATGCGCCCCGCTACCGAAACTCATTAACTTGGAACCGATTTCACGTCCGATCACATAGTCGTCCGGGTTATCGAACACCCGCTCGTCGCGATGGGCGGAGCCGGGCAGCAGCAGAACCACATCCCCGTCGGGGATCGTGGTGCCGTAGAGGGTGAGCTCGCCGGCCACGGTGCGGGCGAGGATCTGGCTGGACGTGTCGTAGCGCAGGGTCTCCTCGACCCACGGCGTCACCAGTTCGGGATCGTCGTAGACTCCTGCCAACTGGTCGGGGTTCTTGTGTCCCCAAAACGCAGCGTTGGCAAGCAATTTGGTGGTGGTCTCGTTTCCGGCGATCACCATCAGGAACATGAAGCCGAGTACTTCGTCGTCGGTCAGGCGGTCGCCGTCGATCTCTGCTTCCAGCAGCGCGGTGGTCAGATCGTCGGTCGGCTTGGTGCGCCGCTCGGCGACCATCTGCTGGTAATACACGATCAGGTTGATCGACGCCTCGACCGCCTCCGGCGGCACGTCGGTGACGCCCTCGTCGCGGTGCATCACCCCGTCGGCCCAGGCCCGCACCTGCACGCGGTCGGCCTCGGGTACCCCCATCAGCTCGGAGATCACATCCATCGGTAGCTTGCCCGCGAACTCGTCGACGAAATCGACAGTGGCGCCGCCGGATGCGGCCGCGTCCAGCATCGTGTCGAGGTGCTTGACCGCGATTTCGGTGACCCGCGGTTCGAGCTCGCGAATGCGGCGCGGGGTGAACCCCTTCGACACCAATGTGCGCAGCCGCAGGTGGGCCGGATCGTCCATCGCGAGGAAGCTCATCGTCTTGCTGGCATGCGGGCCGCGCGACGCCGGGTCCAATGAGACGCCGTATTTGTTGGAAAGCGTTGTGCTGTTGCGGAATCCCTGCAACACATCCTGATGCCGCGACAGCGCCCAGAACTTCAGTTCGTCATTGCGATACAACGGCGCTTCGTCGCGCAGCCGTTTGTAGTACGGATACGGATCTTCGTGGAAGTCGTAGTCGTAAGGATCGAGGACCAATTCGTGATCTCCAACGTGGAGGGTCATTTGGTTCTTGTCTCCTGGCTCGTCTCCCCGGTGCCGGGCAGGATCAGACTGACGACATAGGCCAACCGGTCGGCGATCTGGTGATAGGTGAACTGGCCACTGGCGGCTTGTACCAGTGCGCCGAAGAATGTCATTTCGAGCGCGGACACCGTGCTGGCGTCGGCGCCTGGCCCGATGGCCGTCGCGATGCGACGGTGGATCTCCGCACCGATGCGGTCCCGCGCGGCGCCCACCGCGGGATCGGCGCTTCCGCCGAGTAGCGCGATCGTGCACGCGGCGCCGACCTCGGGTTCGTCGGCGACCACCAACGCCAGGTGGCGCAACACCTTGTCCACCCGAACGGGCATGGGGTCGTTGACATCGGTGAAGAACGGGACCTGTTGCACCAGGTCCAGATACACCTCGGCGATCAAGTGGTTTTTCGACGAGAAGTAGGTGTAGGCGGTGGCGGGGGCCACTCTGGCCCGGGCCGCGACCGCTCGCACCGTCAGGTCGGCGTACGACTTCTCGCGCAGGGTTTCGATGCCGGCGGCAAGCACCTTGCGGAAAGTCTCCTCTTGGCGGCGATTGCGCGGCGCCTGACCGCTTGATTGCCCGTTCTGGGCTGTGACTGTAACCAGGGCATCGCTGGACACATGTCCAAGCTATCGGACAGCAGGGACGCGAAGCAAGCCCGCCGATCAAATCGGCTGGTTAATGAGCATTTATGCTGCGGTATGCCGTCGGTTTGGAGATCGGCTCTTGCACCGCTGATGGACCGACAGCTATGGTGCCTGGGGGCATTATCGGACAACTGTCCATTCGAATGGGCGTGTCGAATCACCCCTTGGATTTGCCACCCATAGACGGGAGCGAGAGATGGCCTTGTTGGCCGACGGCGTGAGTGAACTCTTCATCGACGGCAAGATGTCGCCTGGCGGAGCCGGTACCTTCCCGACGATCAATCCGGCGACGGAGGAAGTGCTGGGCGTCGCGGCGGACGCCGACACCGACGACATGAGCCGCGCGATCGATGCCGCGCGCCGCGCCTTCGACGAGACGGACTGGTCGCGCGACACCGAGCTGCGCGTGCGGTGTGTGCGCCAGCTGCGCGAGGCGATGCAGCAGCATCTTGAAGAGCTGCGCGACATGACCATCGCCGAGGTCGGCGCGCCGCGTATGCTTACCGCGATCGCGCAGCTCGAAGTCCCGGTCAACGACCTGGCGTTCGCGGCCGATACTGCCGAATCCTATGAGTACAACCAGGATCTCGGCGAGGCCAAGCCGATGGGTATCCCCACCCGGCGCACCATCGCGCGCGAGGCAGTCGGGGTCGTCGGTGCCATCACGCCGTGGAACTTTCCGCACCAGATCAACCTCGCCAAGATCGGGCCAGCCCTGGCGGCCGGCAATACCGTCGTCCTGAAGCCGGCTCCTGACACTCCTTGGTGTGCCGCCGTATTGGGCGAGCTGATCGCCGAGCACACCGACTTCCCCGCGGGTGTGATCAACGTCGTCACCTCCAGCGACCACAGTGTGGGTGCGATGTTGTCCAAAGACCCTCGGGTGGACATGGTTTCGTTCACCGGATCGACGGCCACCGGCCGCGCCGTGATGGCCGACGGCGCCGCGACCATCAAGAGGGTTTTCCTCGAACTGGGCGGCAAGTCGGCGTTCATCGTCCTTGACGACGCCGACCTGGCCGGAGCGGTGGGGGTGGCGGGCTTCTCGGTGTGCATGCACGCCGGCCAAGGCTGCGCGATCACCACTCGTCTGGTGGTACCGCGGGCCAAGTACGACGAAGCCGTCTCCATCGCGGCTGCGACGATGGGCGGTATCAAAGCCGGCGATCCCACCGACCCCGGAACCATCTGCGGGCCGGTGATTTCCGCGCGTCAGCGGGATCGGATCCAGGGTTACCTCGACTCGGCGATCGCCGAGGGCGGGACGTTCGCCTGCGGAGGCGGCCGCCCGGCCGACCGCGAGGTTGGCTTCTTCATCGAGCCCACCCTGATCGCCGGTCTGGGCAACGACGCCCGCGTCGCACGCGAGGAGATCTTTGGACCGGTCCTGACGGTGATCGCGCACGATGGTGACGACGACGCCGTGCGTATAGCCAACGACTCGCCCTACGGGTTGTCGGGCACCGTGTTCGGCGCCGATCCGGAGCGGGCCGCCCGGGCTGCCGCGCGGGTGCGCGCCGGAACCATCAATGTCAATGGCGGCGTGTGGTATTCGGCCGATGCGCCGTTCGGCGGGTACAAGCAATCCGGGAACGGCCGCGAAATGGGTCTGGCCGGGTTCGAGGAGTACTTGGAAACCAAGACGATTGCGACAGCGGTTTAACCAGAGGAGCTTGAAGAACATGAGATTTGAGAACAAGGTCGCCATCGTCACCGGATCGGGCGGTGGCATTGGTCAGGCCTACGTCGAGGCGCTGGCCCGTGAGGGAGCGGCCGTGGTTGTTGCGGACATCAACGTGGCGGGTGCCGAGAAGGTGGCCGACGGGATTAAGGGTGAGGGCGGCACCGCGCTGGCCCTGCCCGTCGACGTGTCGGATCCGGCGTCTGCCAAGGAGATGGCCGACCGCACCCTGGCCGAGTTCGGCGGCATCGACTACCTGGTGAACAACGCGGCGATCTTCGGCGGCATGAAGCTCGACTTCCTGATCACCGTCGACCCTGAGTACTACAAGAAGTTCATGAGCGTGAACCTCGACGGTGCGCTGTGGTGCACCCGCGCGGTCTACAAGAAGATGGCCAAACGTGGCGGCGGAGCAATCGTCAACCAGTCGTCCACCGCAGCCTGGCTGTACTCGAACTTCTACGGGTTGGCCAAGGTCGGAATCAACGGACTCACCCAGCAGCTGGCCACCGAACTCGGGGGCCAGAATATTCGGATCAACGCCATCGCGCCGGGTCCGATCGACACCGAGGCCAACCGGTCCACCACGCCGCAGGAGATGGTTGCCGACATCATCAAGGGAATTCCCTTGTCGCGCATGGGACAGCCGGAGGATCTCGTCGGCATGTGCCTGTTCCTGCTATCGGACGAGGCGTCCTGGATCACCGGGCAGATCTTCAACGTCGACGGCGGACAGATCTTCCGGTCATGACCGATCTCAGGCTGGGGTACATCGGGCTGGGGAACATGGGCGCGCCGATGGCCACGAAGATGACCGAATGGCCTGGCGGGGTGACGGTTTACGACATCCGCACCGAGGCGATGACGCCACTGGTCGAGAAGGGTGCCGGCATCGCCGACAGCGTCGCCGACATCGCGGCCGCCGACATCATCCACATCACCGTGCTCAACGACGCCCAGGTGCGTGAGGTCGTCGCGGAGTTGGCCGCACATGCCAAGCCGGGTACCGTCATTGCAATCCATTCGACGATCAGCGACACCACCGCTGTAGAGCTGGCGGCCGAACTCAAACCGCAGGGCATTCATATCGTCGACGCGCCCGTCAGCGGCGGGGCGGCCGCCGCGGCGGAAGGCAAGCTCGCCACGATGGTGGGCGCCGATCGCGAGGTATACGAGCGGATCAAACCGGCGTTCAAGCACTGGGCGGCGATGGTCGTCCATGCCGGCGAGCCGGGTGCGGGCACCCGAATGAAGCTGGCGCGCAACATGTTGACGTTCACCTCGTACGTCGCGGCCTGCGAGGCGATGAAACTCGCCGAGGCGGCGGGGCTGGATCTGCAGACGCTGGGCCGGGTGGTCCGCCACACCGACGCGCTCACCAGTGGCCCCGGCGCGATCATGGTGCGCGAAGACATGAAAGACCTTGAGCCGGGCAACTTCCTGTACGAGCCCTTCCTGCACACTCGCGGGCTCGGCGAGAAGGACTTGAGCCTGGCGTTGGCCCTCGGAGAATCCGTGTCCGTCGACCTGCCGCTGGCCCAGTTGGCGTATGAGGGGTTGGCCGCCGGCCTCGGGGTGCCGCACACAGAGAAAGAGACGTAAATGGACGAACTGCGCCGCAAGGGCCTCGAAAAAATGAACGAGGTCTACGGGTGGGAGATGCCCAACATCGAGGGCGACGCTTACTTCGACCTGACAGTTGATCATCTGTTCGGCGACATCTGGAACCGGCCCGGCCTGTCGATGCGAGACAAGCGCATCATGACGTTGACGGCGGTGACCGCGGTTGGCAGCCGCGACCTGGCCGAGATCCAGATCAACGCGGCACTGCTCAACGGCGAACTCAGCGAGGACGAGCTCAAGGAGATGGCCGTTTTCCTCACCCACTACCTCGGCTTTCCGCTGGGCTCCGCGCTCAACGGCGCGGTATCGGCCGTCGTCGCAAAGCGCAAGAAGGCCGCGGCCAAGGGTGCCGGCGAGGACAAGAAGGCCAACGTGGACGCCGCGCTGAAGATGCACTCGGGCGACTGACCCGCTTACTCAGTACGGCTGGCCACCTTCGGGCATCACGTATTCGGAGGGCGCTCCGTAGACACCGTTGACCGTGGTTCCGCCTTGGATGATCCCTGGCGCCATGTCCATCATGCCTTGCGGGAAACCGAGTCTCGGCTTGGTCAGTTTGGTCAACCGAGTCAGTTCGTCATCGGTGAGGTCCACGTCGACCGCGCGGACATTGTCGTCGAGCTGCGAGAGTCTGCGTGCCCCAATGATGATCGACGAGACGGCGGGCTGTGCGCCCACCCACGCCAGCGCGACACTGGCAACGTTGGTCTCGTGCGCCTGGGCGATGGCCTCGAGTTCGTCGATCAGCGCGTAGGTCTTGTCGTTGAGGAATGCACCAACCATCGCACCGCGATCGGCGTTGTGCTGTCCCGCGTTTTGCCGGGTGTACTTGCCGCTGAGCACGCCGCCCTTCAGCGGTGACCACGGCGTGATGCCCAGGCCGAATTCGCCGGCCATCGGCACCAGTTCCTGTTCGATCGTGCGTTCCAGCAGCGAGTACTCGACCTGCAGGCCGATGAATGACGACCAGCCGCGGAACTTGGCGATCAGGTTGGCTTCGACGATCTTCCACGCCGGGGTGTCCGACACCCCGATGTAGCGGACCTTGCCGGCCGCGACGAGATCGTCCAGCGCTCCCATCGTCTCCTCGATGGGGGTGTTGACGTCCCACATGTGCAGCCAGTACAGGTCGATGTAGTCGGTCTGCAAGCGCCGCAACGAGTTTTCGCAGGCATTGATCAGCGATTTGCGGCCCGCGCCACCACCATTGGGGTCACCGGGGTACAGATTGCCGCTGAACTTCGTCGCGATCACCAGGCGATCGCGCCGCGCCGCGTGGCGTCCGACGTGGTCGCCGATGATTTTTTCGGAGTGGCTGCGGGTGTAGAAGTTGGCGGTGTCGATGAAGTTGCCGCCGAGTTCGGTGTAGCGATCGATGATCTGCTGCGACTCTTCCACGCTGGTACCCCAGCCGAGGTCTTCACCGAACGTCATCGCGCCCAGGCACAGGGGGCTGACGCGCAAGCCGGACCGTCCGAGTGTCACGTATTGATCCAGAGGCATGATGGCCACTCCTGGTAGATTGTTCGCTTATGAGATTGTTCATTACCAAACTAGTTCACAGCTGAACGATCTGGCAAGTCGATGTCTGCGGTTGATGCGGCCAAGATCTGGTCACTGAACTATCGGGTACTGCTCTCGGTCATATCGTGCGCCGAGGCCGACATCTGTGCGCTGGGGCTGGAGTCCAAAGAGCTGTTCCTGCTCGCCGAGATCGACGAACATCCCTACCCGGCCGAGTTGGCAGCCGCGCTGAGCATGCCCAAGGCGACGGTGACGTTGTACCTGAAGCGACTCGAGGCCGCCGGGTTCGTGCGCCGGGAGATCGACCCGGCGGATTTGCGCCGCCATCGGCTGCTGCTCACCCCGGCCGGGCGCCAAGCTGCCGCGAAAGGGTTGGCGTTGCTGTCCGCCGAGTTCAACAAGCGCCTTGGGCGCCTGACGGCAACGCAGCAAAAGGACCTCAAAAACCTGCTCGAGAGGATCCTGTAACGCCGTGCCGCTAGTCTGACCTGTCGTGCGCGTTCTGGTGATCGGCTCCGGTGCCCGTGAACATGCCCTGCTGCTGGCTCTCAGTAGAGATCCGCAGGTCACGGGGCTGGCCATCGCTCCCGGCAATGCCGGCACCGGCAGGTTGGCCGAGCAGCACGATGTCGACATCACCTCCGGTGCGGACGTCGTCGCGCTGGCCCGCGAGGTCGGTGCCGACCTTGTCGTCATCGGACCTGAGGTGCCGCTGGTGCTCGGGGTCGCCGACGCCGTGCGCGCCGCCGGCATCGCCTGCTTCGGCCCCAGCAAGGACGCGGCTCGCATCGAGGGATCGAAGGCGTTCGCCAAGGAGGTCATGGCGGCCGCCGGGGTGCGGACCGCTTCGAGCGAAATCGTGGACAATCCGGCGCATTTGGACGCGGCCCTCGGTCGCTTCGGGCCGCCCGCGGGTGACCGGGCCTGGGTGGTCAAGGACGATGCCCTGGCAGCCGGTAAGGGCGTGGTAGTCACGCCCGATCGCGACGTCGCCCGCGCCCATGGCGCGAGCTTGCTCGAGTCCGGTCATCCCGTGTTGCTGGAGTCCTTCCTCGACGGGCCCGAGGTTTCGCTGTTCTGTGTGGTCGACGGCGAGACGGTGGTGCCGTTGCTGCCGGCGCAGGATTTCAAGCGGGTGGGCGACGGCGACGCCGGCCCGAACACCGGTGGCATGGGTGCCTATGCGCCGTTGCCGTGGCTGTCCGCCGATGTGTGCCGCGACATCGTCAGCGGGATCGTCGAACCCGTTGCGGCCGAGATGGTTCGGCGCGGTTGCCCGTTCTCCGGACTGCTGTATGTCGGCCTCGCGATCACTGCCAAGGGGCCAGCGGTGGTCGAATTCAACTGCCGCTTCGGCGATCCGGAGACCCAGGCGGTGTTGGCCCTGCTGGAGTCACCACTCGGGCAGCTGCTGCACGCCGCCAGTACCGGTGCGCTGGCCGGCTTCGGTGAGTTGCGCTGGAAAGACGGTGCGGCCGTGACCGTGGTGCTGGCTGCCGAGAACTATCCCGGGCGCCCGCGAGTCGGCGACGTCATCACCGGATCCGAAGCCGACGGCGTGCTCCATGCCGGCACAGCGCGGCGCGATGACGGCGCGATCGTCTCGTCGGGCGGACGGGTGCTGTCGGTGGTCGGCACCGGCGCCGACCTGACCGGCGCACGCGCGGCGGCATACCGGATCCTGGACTCAATTCGGTTGCCGGGCAGCCATTTCCGGACCGATATCGGGTTGTTGGCCCAAGAGGGCAAAATCCACGTCTAGAACGCGGTGGCTTGCCCGTCCCGGCGTGGGTCACTGGCCGCGAGATACCCGTCGTCGAGGCGCCAGATCGCCTGGCAGCTGCCGAAGGCGTTGTAGTCGTCGACGGTGAGCAGGTCGTGTCCGCGCCGGCGCAACTCGTCGAGTGCCGCCGGTGGGAAGGCCGGCTCGCAGGCCACCTGCATGCCCTGCAACCAGCGGAACCGCGGGCCGTCGCAGGCCGCCTGCGGATTCTGGCCGTAATCGGCGATGCGGACCAACACCTGCACGTGGCCCTGGGGCTGCATCGGACCCCCCATGACCCCGAAGCTCATGACCGGCGCGCCGTCCTTGGTGACGAAGCCCGGAATGATCGTCTGGTACGGCCGCTTGTTCGGCCCGACTTGGTTCGGATGTCCCTGATTTGCAACGAAACCCGCTCCGCGGTTCTGCAGTGAGATGCCGGTGCCCCTCACCACCACGCCGGAGCCGAACCCCATGTAGTTCGACTGGATCATCGACACCATCACCCCCGATGCGTCGGCCGCGGTGAGATAGACGGTGCCTCCCGCCGGGGTGCCCGCCGATGCGGGCTGGGCCTGATCGCGGTCGATCAGCGCGGCCCGCTGCTTGAGGTACTCGGCGTCCAGCAGGTCCTCGGGGGGCATCGCCATGTGGTCGATGTCGGAGACGTAGGCCTGCGCGTCCGCGAAGGCCAGCTTGAGCGCTTCGATCTGCAGATGCAGGCTGTCGGCGGAATCGACTGGCAGCGAGGACATCTCGAAGTGCGCAAGGATTCCGAGCGCGATCAACGCCACGATGCCCTGGCAGTTGGGCGGTATCTCGTGGACGGTGTAGCCGCGATAGGTTCCGGAAATCGTGCCGACCCAGTCGGCGCGGTGGGCGGCGAGGTCGCCGGCCCGCAATACCCCGCCGTGCGCCGTCGCGTGCGCTTCGAGTTGGGCCGCCAGGTCGCCGCGGTAGAACGCCTCACCGCTGGTCGCGGCGATCTTTTCCAGTGTTGCCGAGTGCTCGGGAAGACGCACGCGCTCACCGGGTTTCGGCGCCCGCCCATCGGGCAGGAACGTCTCGGCGAAGCCCGGCTGCGATTCGAACGTCGGGACCTGTGCGGCCCATTGCTGCGCGATCGTAGGTGACACTGCGAACCCGTTGCGGCCGTAGGAGATCGCCGGCTCGAAGAGGCGCTCGAACGGGAGTTTGCCGAACTTGGCGTGCAACTCGACCCAGGCCGACACCGCTCCCGGCACGGTCACCGAATTCCAGCCCAGCACGGGAACACCTTTGCCGCCGAAGTACTCCGGGGTCCATGCGGCCGGCGAGCGACCGGATGCGTTCAGTCCGTGTAACTGCTTGCCGTCCCAGACGATGGCGAAGGCGTCTGAGCCGATGCCGTTGGAGACCGGCTCCACCACGGTCAGCGTGATCGCGGTGGCAATCGCCGCGTCGGCGGCACTGCCGCCCTCGGCGAGCATCCGAAGACCGGCTTGGGCGGCGAGCGGTTGCGACGTGCACACGACGTTCGACCCCAGAACGGGCTTGCGCGGCCAGGAGTAGGGGAAGTTCCAGTCGAACGGCGTGCTCACGTCCGCGAGGGTAGCGCGCCTACGCCGTCAGCAGCGGTGCCATCCAGGTCAGTTCGGCCGGTAGCTGCGAACTCCAGAACGTGGGATTGTGCCCGCCGGGCGAGAAACCACCTGCGGGCGGGTGGGGCAACTGAGCGATGAACTGCTTGGTCGCGTCGTAGAAGGGATCACTGTCGCCGCAGTCGATCCGGATCGGAATGGAGGCCAGCGCCGGCATTCCGAACACCGAATTCGCCGCGAAGTCGTCGGGTCCGTCGAAAGCGCCGGGTGCGGCCGCGCCGGATGACATCCACAACGCCGGGCTCACCGCGCAGATCGCCGCGGTGCGCGCCGGTCCGAGCCGGCCGCCGAGCAGCAGCGCGCCGTAGCCGCCCATCGACCAGCCCAGGAATGCCACCCGCGAGGTGTCCAGCCGCTGGCTGTCCAGCATCGGAATCAGCTCGTCCAGCACCATCGCACCGGAGTCTTCGCCCGACGACCGCTTGTGCCAGTAGCCGCCCCCGCCGTCGACGGCGACGACCGCGAACGGCGGCAGCCCCGCGTTGACGGCCTGCGCCAGACCCTGCTCGACACCGCCGGCCATGACCGTGGCCGCATCACTGCCCTTGCCGTGCAGGGCGATAACCGGACGCAGTGCCTTGGTCTGTCCCGGTGGCCGGGCGATCGCCCAGTTCGTCGATATCCCGCCCCGCGCCGCGGAGGTGAAAGCACCCGTTGTCATCGTCGGCGCCGGGTCCCCGGCAGGGGCCGGTTCCAGCGGCGCGGTCGACGGCGCCAACGGAACCTGCGTGCTGGCGCTCGAAACCGGGATGCTGCGAGTTGTCCTGGTGTGTAATAGGTTGTCGAGCGCAAACGCGCCCGCTGCTCCTATAGCCGCGCTGGCACCAAGACTGAGCACCGCGCGACGGCTCAAGTCGGGCATGCGGGCCATCATGCCATGCCGGTCTGGCGGGCCGTTTAGCGGAAATGGCAATGCAGTACCACTTTGACTGGCACGATGGCTACTCGTGACTGCAGCGGTTACTCCGAAAGGAGAACGTCGACGGTATGCGCTAGT
>NZ_JCALDG010000109.1:0-689 GCF_059812735.1 Mycobacterium sp. NGS40 | reverse complement strand
GTAGATTCGCATCTGGCTAGCGTTCATCGTGCCGTAGTTGTTCTAGAGCCTCAGTGGGACTGTGCGGGTAACTCTGCGGCTCAAGGTCGTCGGCCTTCAAAGGACGAGCCGCCAACACAACCTCGCCGGAGTTGACGAGGTCTTGCCATGGATCGCCTGTAACGGGCACGAGACGCGCGACCGGGCGGCCGCGGTCAGTTATCTCGATCGACTCCCCCGCTGCGACGTCCTCGAGGTACTTGCTGGCGTTCTGCCGAAGCTCGCGAACTCCTATCGCCCTCATGTGCTACATGGTAGCACATGAGGGCGATAGGAGTGGTCTAATGGTTCGTAGACCCTTGCGTCTGTCAATAGTTGTGGCCCACTATGTCCTCACGCCACGCGATGCGGTTCGCGCCGGACAAGGGGGCTGGTGTGTGATGACCTGGACGACTCAGCTCATCTACCCCGCCGCAGGACTGACTGCTGCCGACACGGCGGCACTGGCCGAGGCCCTTGGTAGGGCCGAAGTCAGCTACGACGCTGGCAGGAATCGGTTGCAGATCACGCTGGCGGTGGAGGCCTCGACCCTGGCGGAGGCCACCGGTGTGAGTCTGAGTGCCGCGGCCGCGGCTACCGGTCTTGCGGCGCCCATCCGATTGCTGGTGCAGAGCACTGCCGATTTCGTTGCGGACGCTGAGCACCCGCCA
>NZ_JCALDG010000108.1:0-716 GCF_059812735.1 Mycobacterium sp. NGS40 | reverse complement strand
TGCCGGGCCAGGCCGACCGCGGTGGCGCCGGGCGCCGACCACACCAACCGACCGCCAACAACACCCCGCCAGCCAGCAGGGCCCGCAGCGCAGCGAACCACAAGATCGGAGCATCAACTAGCCCATAGCGGATCCCCACGAAACAGGCGCCCCAGCCCGCAGTCACGATCAGCATCCTCCCTGGCCGCGGCGGTCGCAGCCGCGCCGAGACGACCGAAGCGTCAGCCACGGATATCACCACCGGCGACCAGCCACCGTGGCTGATGAGGGTGCCCAGTCAGGCCGGCAGCGGCGCACGCCCACTGCAGGGTATGGCAGCAGAACAAGAGGCCGGCGATCATCGGCGTGGGCACGACCACGATCGTCTCGGCGCCACCTCGGCTGGCGCGTCGTGTGCTCGTGATCGAGGCAGCCACGCTCTGTGCTGATTTTCGTGTCGTACCACCCTCACCGCCCGAGCCCAACACGGTGTGATGATGACACGCACCAGCGCTGCCGCATGAACAAAAATGACCCGTACACATCGGAAGCGAACCCGGCTGTACACAACACGCGGTGAACGCGGCCGGGTCAGACATGTCGCTGGCGCGTTCGGTGATGGCGGTGCGGTCCTGGTCTACTGAAAGGTGAGTTCGGGCGGCATTTTGGCCATATCAGCAGTCCCCGATAAGAATTCGATGACATCCTCCTGCTTGGTAGCCCCGGCCGACGTTCTT
>NZ_JCALDG010000107.1:0-717 GCF_059812735.1 Mycobacterium sp. NGS40 | reverse complement strand
GCTCAGCGACACAGCGGTCTGGGCATCTCCGGTGGCTAGCGCCTCCAAATAGTGCTGGCCCACCAGGCGCGCGGCCTCGCGGTCTTGCGCGGCGCGCTGGGCCGCGTCGGGACCGCTGAATTTGGCTACCGCGAAGATGCCGCCGCCAACCACCAGGGCCACCACCGCCAGTGCCGAAACTGCTGATACCACAAGCCGTTTGCGGGAGCGCCGCGGTATAGGTGCTCTGTGTGGTGGCGGGGTGGGGTAGCGGGGGGCCGTCGGTGGTGGGAAGGCGGGGTGTGGGCCAGGCCAGGGTGGGGGAGTGGTGGGCGCGAAGGGGGGTGGGGGAGTCGGGGCGGCCAGGGGCGCTGAGGTGGGCAGGGGCAATGCGCCTGGGGCCGGGGTTGGGGCGGGGCTTTGGAGCTGGCTGGTCAGGGCGGCGGCGAAGTCGCTGCATCGGGGGAAGCGTTGGGTGGGGTCTTTGGCCATGGCGTGGACGAACACCACGTCGGTGATGGCCATGTCCGGGCGGGTGTTTCCGGGGCGCGGAGGTGGCGAGGTCAAATGCGCGTGGATCACTGAGATGGGATCTGTATCGGAAAAGGGTGGGACGCCGGTCAGCAAGTGGTAGGCCGTGGCGGCCAGAGCGTATTGGTCGGCACGGCCATCGAGTGTGGCGCCGCGCAGTAGTTCGGGTGCGGCGTAGGTGAAGGTTCCCAACGTTTTGACGGTGTC
>NZ_JCALDG010000106.1:0-717 GCF_059812735.1 Mycobacterium sp. NGS40 | reverse complement strand
CGCCGGGCCAGGCCGACCGCGGTGGCGCCGGGCGCCGACCACACCAACCGACCGCCAACAACACCCCGCCAGCCAGCAGGGCCCGCAGCGCCGCGAACCACAAGATCGGAGCATCAACTAGCCCATAGCGGATCCCCACGAAACAGGCGCCCCAGCCCGCAGTCACGATCAGCATCCTCCCCGGCCGCGGCGGTCGCAGCCGCGCCGAGACGACCGAAGCGTCAGCCACGGATATCACCACCGGCGACCAGCCACCGTGGCTGGTGAGGATGCCCAGTCGGGTCGGCCGCGATGCATGCCCACCGCAGGGTATGGCAGCAGAACAAGAGGTCGGCGATCATCGGCGTGGGCACGACCACGATCGTCTTGGCGCCACCTCGGCCGGCGCATCGTGTGCTCGTGATCGAGGCAGCCACGCTCTGTGCTGATTTTCGTGTCGTACCACCCTCACCGCTTGAGCCCCGCACGGTGTGATGATGACACGCACCAGCGCTGCCGCATGAACAAAAATGACCCGTACACATCGGAAGCGAACCCGGCTGTACACAACACGCGGTGAAACGCGGCCGGGTCAGACATGTCGCTGGCGCGTTCGGTGATGGCGGTGCGGTCCTGGTCTACTGAAAGGTGAGTTCGGGCGGTATTTTGGCCATATCAGCAGTCCCCGACAAGAATTCGATGACA
This sequence comes from Mycobacterium sp. NGS40, assembly GCF_059812735.1. Taxonomy (NCBI): domain Bacteria; kingdom Bacillati; phylum Actinomycetota; class Actinomycetes; order Mycobacteriales; family Mycobacteriaceae; genus Mycobacterium; species Mycobacterium sp. NGS40. The sequence continues at coordinate 33 of NZ_JCALDG010000106.1, read as the reverse complement.
TCCTCCTGCTCGGTAGCCCCGGCCGACGTTCTG
>NZ_JCALDG010000105.1:0-849 GCF_059812735.1 Mycobacterium sp. NGS40 | reverse complement strand
CGTAGTGCGAGCTACTGCCGAGACTGTACGCGTCCAACTCGTAGTTCGAGGACACTCAGATAGCGTGAAACGGTTGGACGCCAAGGATTTAACACGTCGTCGAGAATGGCGCGGGCGAGCGTAGATATTCGGCTGATTGTGGCTTTCGCGCGTAGCTCGCATATCTTGCTCTAACTGACGCGCCCGCGGCAACGCAGACCAGCATTGCGAGCCACATCGAGCGTCGGCTTTGTCACCGGGGGTCAAGGCGCCAACGCCACCTGCCTGGCCGCAGCCCGCCACGCGATGCTGGCCCGGGCCGGCTGGGACGTGGAAAAGGTGCGCTCATCGGCGCACCGCCGCTACGCATCCTGTGCGGTGAGCACGCTAACCCCGCCATCGACACCGCCCTGCGCCTGCTCGGTCTGGGTGCCAACACACCCCTCCGCATCGGCACCGACGACCAGGGCCGGACGAAACCCGAGGCACTCGTCGACGCGCTCGCCCAGGCAGAGGAACCCACGATCGTGTGCGCCCAGGCCGGAAACGTAGCCACTGGCGCATTCGATGCCTTCGAACCGATCGCCGACGCCTGCACCACCCACAACGCCTGGCTACACATCGACGGGGCATTCGGCCCGTGGGCAGCTGCTGCACGGGCCACCCAACACCTCACCCGCTGTGTCCAGCGCGCCGACTCTTGGGCCGTTGACGCCCACAAATGGCTCAACGTGCCCCATGACGCGGGGATGGCCATCGTTGCCGACGCTGAGGCGCACGTCGCCGCCATGCGATTGGCGGACGGGCGCTACTACGTGATCGATTCCGGTCAGCGTGACAACACCAACTACGTGGCCGAAAGCTCCCGCC
>NZ_JCALDG010000104.1:0-852 GCF_059812735.1 Mycobacterium sp. NGS40 | reverse complement strand
TGTTGATGCCCTCGCCCGGCTTCGTTCCGGCCGAGTAAACAAGAACTGCGTCACCGGCGAGCTTGCGCATTAGGCCGGCCGCCATTTGCGACTTCCCGCTGTTCTTAACGCACACGAACAGCACCGAGGGCGGCTTGGCTTCATTCATGGCTCTGCTCCTTGATTACCGCTGCGACTGTATGCCTAGTTCGGACAGCAGTCGGCGAACACGCTCTTCGATTTCATCGCGGATGGGACGCACGGCTTCGACCCCTTGCCCGGCGGGATCCTCGAGTTCCCAATCCTCGTAACGCTTGCCGGGAAACAGGGGGCACGTGTCGCCGCATCCCATCTTGACGACGACATCGGCGGCCTGAACGATTTCGTCGGACCACGGTTTGGGGAATTCACGGGTGATGTCGACACCGACTTCCGCCATGGCCTGCACCGCGGACGGGTTAATTTGATCGCCGGGTTCAGATCCGCCCGACCACGCCACTGCCTGGTCGCCCGCGAGGTGATTGAAGAATCCGAGAGCCATCTGTGAGCGCCCGGCGTTATGCGTGCACAAGAACAAGACAGTCGGGCGCGTGTCAACGAGTTGCCCGCTGACACGCACGCGTGCTGCGAGGCGTTGGCGCGTCCACCGTTCCGCTCGCGCGGTTAGCGATTTCGCATCGATGGCGCGACCGTTGAATCGTTCGCAATAGGAGCGCAGCGACCGCTCGATATCGTCGCGGCCGACGTGCTCGCCGAACTCGGCGTGGAGCCGATCCGTAACGTCCTTCGGGGCCAGTTGCTGGTCGCCTGATTGATGCCCGAGCTGGTCTGTACTGGGTGACGGCGAGCTATCGGTCATGGTGTGCTCCGCTG
>NZ_JCALDG010000103.1:0-876 GCF_059812735.1 Mycobacterium sp. NGS40 | reverse complement strand
TTACCGCTTTGGGTCGCGCGCGCCGCCCTCGGTGCTCGACGCCGTGTCTTCGATCTCGCTGATGCCGCGGTGCCCGAAGAATTCGCGCTGTTCTTCGACGTGACGATGGGGCTGCACAAACTGAAGATCGCGGGCGTGCTGGTCTCCTCCGGGCTCGCCGATGCCCTCGGCAAGGATTCGCGTGATCCCGTCGACCTCGCACACCAACTGGACCTGGACCCTGGCGTAACGGTCAGAATCATCAACGCCGCGATCGGCTCGCGGCTGATGCAACTGAACCGTCAGGGACGTGTGCGCCTGACGAGTCTCGGCGCCCCGCTGCGCCGAGAACACCCCAAATCGATCGCCTCCTGGGCTACCTACTTCGCGCACCCTGACACCGCAGCCGCATATGCTCACCTCGACGACCAGCTGCGCGAGGGAGCCCAAACCTCTGGATATCAAAAGGCATTCGGCAAGTCGCTGTGGGATTACTTAGACGATCGCCCCGATATGAGAGCCACATTCGCCGACGCAATGCGCCAGCTGTCCGAGTTCGACCTCGCCGGAATAGTGCGGACGTATCCATGGCCAAGACGCGGAACCATCTGCGACATCGGCGGCGGGGTCGGGCACATGCTTGCAGCTATCCTCGATCATCGGCCTGACGCTCGCGGCATCTTGCTCGACTCAGCCGAGGTCATCGAACACGCAGACGCATTCCTGCGCGAGCGAGGATTGACCGACCGGATCGAGCGCCGCGCCGGCGACCTCTTCGGTCAGCTCGACGCCCACGCTGACGTCTACACGATGAAATGGATCCTGCACGACTGGGACGATGATGCCTGTCGCGAAATCCTCAAGCGCGTCCGCGCCACCATGCCGCCAGGTTCGAGG
>NZ_JCALDG010000102.1:0-906 GCF_059812735.1 Mycobacterium sp. NGS40 | reverse complement strand
CCTGCTCGTAGACGGCCAGGAAGTGCTCGTCCCGGTCGACCAAGTGCAAGTCGGAGACCTGGTGCGGGTCCGGCCCGGCGAGAAGATCCCCGTCGACGGTCAGGTTGTCGACGGGCGTGCCGCCGTCGACGAGTCGATGCTGACCGGCGAATCCGTCCCGGTGGAAAAAACCGTGGGTGACCATGTCGCCGGGGCCACCGTGAACGTCGACGGCGTGCTGACCGTGCGCGCCACCGCCGTGGGGGCCGACACCGCGCTGGCCCACATCGTGCGCCTGGTCGAACAAGCCCAGGGTGGCAAGGCCCCCGTGCAGCGGTTGGCCGACCGGGTCTCGGCGGTGTTCGTGCCGGCCGTTGTCGCGGTTGCCGTTGCGACGTTTGCCGGCTGGACGGTGCTGGCCGGCAACCCCGTCGCGGGCATGACCGCGGCGGTCGCGGTGCTCATCATCGCCTGCCCATGCGCCCTGGGGCTGGCCACCCCCACCGCGATTACGGTCGGCACCGGCCGGGGTGCCGACATGGGGATCCTGGTCAAGGGCGGTGAGGTCCTGGAGGCCTCCAAGAAGATCGATACCGTGGTGTTCGACAAGACCGGCACCCTCACCCGCGCCCAAATGCAGCTCACCGACGTCATTGTCGGTAAGCGCCGACAGCCCGACTACGTGCTAGAGATCGCCGCCGCCGTCGAGTCGGGCTCCGAACACCCCATCGGCGCGGCCATCGTTGCGGGTGCCCGCGAGCGCGATCTCAAGATTCCGGCCGCCACGGCGTTCACCAACGTCGCGGGCCACGGAGTGCGCGCCGAAATCGACGGTCACCCCGTATTCGTCGGGAGACGCAAGCTCATCGACGAGCACAATCTAGATCTGCCCCCACACCTTGCCGCAGCTTCCACAGAACTCGAAAA
>NZ_JCALDG010000101.1:0-944 GCF_059812735.1 Mycobacterium sp. NGS40 | reverse complement strand
GGCTGGATGGGACTGCGTTTGAACTTCTTCAGACATGGCGGGGTCGGGGTTGCCGCAAACTGGATCGAAATGGCCTGAGCAAGTGCGCCGATTCGACCGTACAAGACGGTTGCGCACCCTCACTTGCAGATGCGCAACCGGTCGAGCACGCGATCTGTCTGATCAGCAGCACGATGTCGTGCGGGACGCCTGCTCCGTCTCCTCGGAGGTTGTGCCGCCGCAGCAGACCCCACCTTCGGCAGTGCCGCCCTCCGAATGCTGTGGGCTGGTGCCGAAGGTGTCGGAATCGGCGAGCACGGTATAGACCTCCCACTTCTCGCCACCCGGTCCGGTAACCCAGACCTTGTCTTGTGTGGCGAAGCAGCACGTCGTTCCGATCTCCTCGTCGGTGAACATTCCCTCACCCTGCAAGCGGGCGATCTCCTCATGCACCGTATCGCTGGACTGGACCTCGACGCCGAGGTGATTAAGCGTGCCGCCTTGTCCCGGGTTCTCCAGGAGCACGAGCTTCAGTGGGGGCTCGGCGACGGCGAAATTGGCGTACCCCGGCTTGCGTTTCGCAGGCTGGATGTTGAAGAGCTTGGAGTAGAACAAGATTGCCTCGTCGAGGTTATCGACGTTGAGGGCGAGTTGGACGCGCGACATGAGAGTGGACCTCCATAGGTGTGAGACATATATCGAAATCGTCTGACGTCCCCAGGATGCCACCTTTTTGATATATGTCAAATCTCTGTGGCAGAATGGTGGGATGCCAAGAACCCTGCCCGTGATCGACATTGCCGCGCCGGTATGTTGCTCGCCGCTGGCCGCTGGGCCGATGAGTGATGACGATGCGTTACGGGTAGCTCTGCGGCTCAAGGCGTTGGCCGACCCGGCTCGGGTCAAGATCATGTCGCTGCTGTTCAATTCGTCTGCTCGCGAGGAGAACACACGTGATCTTGCGG
>NZ_JCALDG010000100.1:0-947 GCF_059812735.1 Mycobacterium sp. NGS40 | reverse complement strand
CGTCGGATTGGACTGCGTCTGAACTTTTTCAGACATGGCGTGGTCGGGGTTGTCGCCGCAACCTGGATCGAAATGGCCTGAGCAAGTGCACCGATTCGACCGTGCAAGACAGTTGCGCACCCTCACTGACAGATGCGCAACCGTTCGCGCACGCGATCTGACTGATCAGCAGCACGACGTCGTGCGGGCCGCCTGCTCCGTCTCCTCGGAGGATGCGCCGCCGCAGCAAACCCCACCTTCGGCAGTGCCGCCATCCGAATGCTGTGGGCTGGTGCCGAAAGTGTCGGAATCGGCTAGCACGGTATAAACCTCCCACTTCTCGCCACCCGGTCCGGTAACCCAGACCTTGTCTTGGGTGGCGAAGCAGCACGTCGTTCCGATTTCCTCGTCGGTGAACATTCCCTCACCCTGCAGGCGGGCGATCTCCTCATGCACCGTATCGCTGGACTGGACCTCGACGCCGAGGTGGTTGAGGGTGCCGCCTTGCCCCGGGTTCTCCAGGAGCACGAGCTTCAGCGGGGGCTCAGCGACGGCGAAATTGGCGTACCCCGGCTTGCGTTTCGCAGGCTGGATGTTGAAGAGCTTGGAGTAGAACAAGATTGCCTCGTCGAGGTTGTCGACGTTGAGGGCGAGTTGGACGCGCGACATGAGAGTGAACCTCCATAGGTGTGAGACATGTATCGAAACCGTCTGACGTCCCCAGGATGCCACCTTTTTGATATATGTCAAATCCCTGTGGCAGAATGGTGGGATGCCAAGAACACTGCCCGTGATCGACATTGCCGCGCCGGTATGTTGCTCGCCGCTGGCCGCTGGGCCGATGAGCGATGACGATGCGTTACGGGTAGCTCTGCGACTCAAGGCGTTGGCCGACCCCACTCGGGTCAAAATCATGTCGCTGCTGTTCAATTCGTCTGCTCGCGAGGAGAACACACGTGATCTCGCAA